>CAZSLG010000001.1:0-32555 GCA_964607745.1 uncultured Gammaproteobacteria bacterium
AACTGTTTAATATTTAAGTTTTAATAGTTTTTTTAACTGTTTAAGTTTTAACTGTTTAACTGTTTGATGATATGTTATTATTTTATTAACCATGGAAAACTTCACTCCCTTAAAACCAGCGGAAAAAAAGAAAAGGAAATTCAGTAAGTTCTTTATCTTTGGAAATCTTTTTTTAGTCGTTCTTGTGGCAGTGATAGGAATACTATATTACAACAAAACTTTAATAACAACAAAACAAAAAGCAGCAGGGGCACCTATTTGTAAAGCTAGCGATTATCCTAATTGTACTGAATGGACTGATGTTCAAGAAAGTAAAGGTGGTTGTTGTTCAAACGGAAAATTTTGTGATGGAGGAACATGTATTGATTGTAATAAAGGAGCTAAATGCATGTCGGTTAGGCAGGAAATAAAATGTACTGCAGGAAGTCCACTTGGGCAACATTGTCTAGTTGGTACACCTCAATTATCTTGCAGGGATGATGTTGTATGTGAAGAGGGTGGTGGAGATGATTTATGTCCAAATGGTCAACCACCAATCTGTGATACTAATCAAATAAATTGTGTTAGTCCTGGGCAATGTATATTCCCTAATCATCCTGTAAAACCTATTGAATCATGTGGTGACCCGGGCGACTTAAGGTTTAGATGTTATACGAACTGTACGTGTGAGGCAACTACCCCCACCCCAACCCCTCCAGATGTCACCAATTCTCCAACGCCAACAAGCGTCATTACCAATACTCCGACCCCGACGCCAACGGGAGTAATTACAAATACCCCAACTTCAACAAGAACGCCAACGCCAACAAGAACTCCCACCCCAACTGCAACCCCGACCGGAACGATCGTTCCCTCAAATACACCAACCGCAACGCCAACCGCAACCCCAGGGCCTTCGGCAACCCCGATCCCGGTCCTTTGCGGAACCAAAAGCTGTGACAATGCCACTAATCCATGCCGAGACAACTATATTTGCGTTCAAGCCAATGACGGGTCAAACTATTGTACATCGCCTGACTTCCAGACTGCCTGCAAAGCCAACCCAACCTATGACAATTGTTGTACGGCTCCGGGAGCACCAACGGCAACTCCAACCGAGATTATTTTAGCTCAAGTTTCTCAGTCTCCACCAACTGCGGTTGCTAAATTATTACAAACAGGTGTGATACAATCATTTGTATATTTGATTCCGGCGCTTATTATGCTAGTCGGATTAATATTATAAATTTATAAAATTATTATGGCAAAAACAGCCACAGAAGGGACTGATTTCAAGGGAACGTTCGGAAAATTAGAAGTTATTTTGGAAGAATATTTGGTAGAAAAAGTACCGTTTCAGCTGCCAAAAAACGTTAAGGAGATCATCGTCAAGTTTGCCCCATATTTAGCGATCATTGGAGTTGTCATGGGTATTCCGGGGGTTTTAGCTCTACTTGGAGCCGGAACAATCTTAGCGCCTTTAGGATTAGTTGGAGGAATGATGACAGGAAGACCATTTTTGGGATTTGGATATATCGTCAGCGTTGTATTTTTAGGAGTAATGATATTACTTGAGGGTCTGGCCATTCCTGGATTATTTTCCCGATCAAAAAAAGGTTGGACTTATCTATATTGGAGCGCCCTTGTTGGAGTACTCCAGAATATAATCAGCTTTAACGTCGGAGGACTGGTCATTGGAGGGTTGATCTCAATGTATTTCCTTTTCCAGGTAAAAGAGTATTATAAATAAGTTTTTTTATAGAGACTCGGTAACGAAATTTTTTATCACAGCGGGGACCCCTACACCCCGAAAGTGAAAAAAATTCCGGTTACCTCGTCTGCCAAATAACAGCAAAAGCGAGACGCTTAATTTTTTGCGACTTTTGGACCTCGCGACTGCGAAGAGGCTCCAACGGAGCAATAAAATTTAGTGTCTCGCTTTAACTTTTTAAATCTTCTTCATGTTATTATATTAAGATGAATTTAGATAACTACGATTATTTTTTGCCCGAAAAAAACTTAGCTTTGAGCCCGGCTGTACCTCGTGATTCTTCAAAACTTCTTATTTATAATTCTGTATCCGGAGAAATTATTTTTGATCGTTTTTATAATCTTGATAAGTATCTTCCCAATAATTCGTTTATGGTGATGAATAACACTAGGGTATTACCGGCCAGGGTTACCCTCCTACGCCAAGGCTTCGGAGGGCAGGCAAAAGGAAAAGTGGTAATTCTATTTCTAGTAAATGAAATTATTGATAACATTATTCCTGTAATGGTTGATCGTAAAATTAATGTTGGGGAAAAAGTATTTCTCGACTCAAAAAATTATTTAAAAGTAATTACTCAAAAAGAAAACATCTTTAATTTGGAGTTTAATTTTTCTCGGAACAATTTGTTTGATCTGTTAAGAAAATATGGAACAATGCCGATTCCTCCTTATTTAAAAAAATCTCCGCTGAAAAGGGATGAGCTTTTAGAAAAATATCAGACAATTTTTGCCAAGACCGATGGTTCAGCGGCCGCTCCGACCGCATCGTTGCACTTTACTGACAGCGTTTTTAATAAATTAAAAAAAAAGGAATTGAAAAATATTTCATCACTCTTCACGTAGGGATGGGGACATTCGCGCCGATCGATGAAAATAATATTAAACAAAAAAAGCTTCACGAAGAATATTATGAAATTGATAAAGAAACACTTCAATGTATTGATACATTGAAGAGCCAAGGAAAGAAGTTGGTGGCGGTGGGAACAACGGTTGTTAGAACGATTGAATCAATCGCTCGACAACATGTTTTTTCGTCCGCCACACCCCCACGGGGGCCCCTGGCGATTCCTCAAAAACAGTTGTCTTCGCTTTTAAAATCAAGGACCCAAAATCTAAAATCTAATATCTATAGCAAAACCGATCTTTTTATTTTTCCACCATATGATTTCAAATTAGTAGACATTATGATCACTAATTTTCATCTGCCGAAATCATCGCTGATGATGTTGGTTGAGGCGTTTTTACAATTTAAAGGAGCAAAAAATAGTTTGGTCGAACTGTATGAAATTGCTATTAAAAATAACTTTAGGTTTTATTCGTTTGGAGACGCCATGCTCATTTTATAAAACCTACATGTTTGATATAGCCCGGAAAAGAAACAACACAAAGACAACTACCGCAGTAAGGACAGCCAAAGCAACATAATTTGTTTGATATGCTTCTTTTTTAATAGTTCTCCTGACAGTTTTTTTAGATTTTCTTGCCATGTACAAAATATAACTGTCTAAATTTTATTTGTCAAGATGGCGAATTTTGTCTGGTAGAATAATAAAGCATTGACAATAAAAAATGATTTATGAATAAATTTTTTAAGGTTTTCCATAATTCCAAAAAATCCAAGTCGCGGTTAGGAGAAATTATGACGGATCATGGGGCGATCAAGACCCCGGCATTTGTGCCGGCGGCAACGAAGGGAACAATTAAATCTTTATCACCTCAATTAATTAAGGAAATTGGGATACAGGCGGGTTGTGTTAATACATATCATTTAGTTACTCATCCGGGAGCGAAGATCATCGAAAAGGCCGGAGGAATTCATAAATATTCGCAATTAAATATGCCATTGATGAGTGACTCAGGGGGGTTTCAGGTATTTTCATTGGCCAGAGATAAGACTCGGCGTGAGTCTTTTTTATCACAGCGGGGACCCCTGCACCCCGAAAGTGAAAAAAATCCTCCCGCCTCATCTTCAATGGATCAAAGAAAAGCCGATATTCGCGGTGAAGAACAGCCTTTGTTAGTAAAGATTTCCGAAGATGGGGTGAAGTTTCGGTCGACATTTGATGGGGCATTAATTGAATTTACTCCGGAGAAATCGATGGAATATCAAAGGCAGATCGCGGCGGATATTAATATGGCGTTTGACGAGTGTACTTATTATCCGGCGACGCATGAGTATGCGGAAAAAGCGATGCAAAGAACCCATGAATGGTTACTTCGTTGTATTAAATATAAAAAAAGCTCGATACCGAAATTTTTTGACACAGTGGGGACCCCTAACCCCAAAAGTGCAAAAAATTTAGTATCTTCGCTTTCTAAACAATATTTATATGGTGTGATTCAGGGAGCAACTTATGAAGATTTGCGTAAAAAATCAGCCGAGTTTGTGGTTTCACAGGGAACACCGGGTGTTGCCATTGGGGGAGTATCGGTCGGGGAGACTAAGAAAGAGATGAGGGATCAGGTCCGATGGGTGTCCGATTATTTGCCAAAGGATCGGCCGGTTCATTTACTTGGAGTGGGGCAGATAGACGATATAATTGACCTTGTAAAATACGGGATTGATACTTTTGATTGTGTAGAGCCGACGAGATTGGCGAGAATGGGAACACTATATGAAATTTTCAATAAAAATGAAAAATTCAAAATGAAAAATGAAAAATCTGGTGAAATCGATATTAACAAATCGATTTATAAGAATGATTTGAATCCAGTTGTAAGCAATTGTCAGTGCTACACTTGTCTCAATTTCACCAGGTCTTATCTCCATCATTTATTTAAACAACGGGAAATCCTCGGCTACACTCTGGCAACCTTTCATAATTTATGGGTGATGGAGAAATTGTTTGAGGGGATTCGCGATTTAATAATCAAAGATAAAATATAATTAAATGACTAAATACTATTTATTAAAATAACTAAGTCTGCTATAATATATACTATAAGATAAATATAATCATATGTCAGCAGAAACATTTTCTAAACCGATTTTAAGAGATGAAATATTAAGCGAAACCCAAAGACGTCATGGTTTGCTTCCAATTCTTGCAGCTTCAGCTTTTTCAAAAGAAGCTCATTTTAGGGTTGAAGATTTTGAAATTGCCAAAAGGAGGAGTCAAGTTGTAATAAAAGACCGGTGTCCCGACGCCAGAACAGATTCAATCTTTGATTTAGCTACTTTTACAACTTCTTCCATCGCTTCAGCAGGTGATCCAAACTATTACACAAAATTGTATAATCACCCGTCTTCAAAAATTATTGTTTCCTATACTCATTTTGATGCGGAGGAAACCAAAAGAAATCGAAAATCAACAGGATGTGGTGGACAGGGAGCAAAGGAAATGGAAGAAGAAGATAATCCTGCCCTACATAAACTTTCGGCTGGAATAAAAGAATATGTTCATAATGATATATCAACAAGCGACCCAATCATTCTGGCTTTTGAAAAAGCTAGAAGAATTTCAAGATTAGCGCCAAATAAAATCGTACTTGCAGCCGTGCTTGACCATCTAAGTCTAAAATTAAATATTTTTGCCGCTATGACCAAAGGCGGGAAAATAAGTTTTACAAAAATTAATCCATTTGCACCAGTGGAAGATAGATATTTTTTTGAAGGAAGAGAGGACGAAATCATAAGCGAAATACAGAGGGCAGATATAAATGACGACAGATTAGCTGATGCTGTTTTTCTTTTAAGAGAACACAATAATCGACAAAGAAATTATATTCTTGATCAAAACGAACTTAGACAAAGCCAAAAAATTCAAAATCCTTTTATACTGCATATTGGAACAGGTGTTTCTTCTATAAAATATCGTTTACCTGGTTTGTTTGAAGGACCAAACTGCCATTTTTCTTTGAGAGTACCAATGGTAGGCAGGCAAAAGAAAATGCTTCTACAAAAAGCACTCAATCAGGCAGAATACCCTCTAACTCACGCCGTGGAAAGTATAAAAAAAGGATCAGGACAATTTTTTGATATGAGAACCATACTAATTGAAGCACCTGATGAACCGTCACTAAGAGAGATTACAGAGGATTTATCAACAGTTTTTGGATTAGAAGAATGGTTGGACTTGGGGGGAAGAATTATCATCTCAGAATTTGAAGAAGGCAAAATAATCAAATCCATTAATCATTTTGAATATTAATTTAAAATATTTTGTAAGCTTTATTAAAAGTTTTAAAGTCAACTTCGGTTTTTCCTTCAAGTTGAACAGCGTCAATTGTTAAATTGTTAAATTGTTTCATTGTTATCTTGGTGATTTTCAGTCTCTTGCCGTTGGGGAGGATAGTCCAAATTCCAGGCCAGGGATAAAGCCCCCGAAAAAGATTAAATAATTTTTCGGGGGAATTTTCAATTTTCAATTTTAAATTTTCAAAGGAAATAAAGCCGCCGGATTTTTCCAATTTTTTTGTATAAGTTGCCTCCTTATGATTTTGTTCTGTTAATTTAAAAATGGGGCCTGTCTCGTGTCTTTTCCCGTCGGTGCTCGCTTCGGACAAAATCCCTCGACTGCGTGCCGTCGGGATCCCTAGACCCTCGACACCCATTTTTATTATTATCTTAAACATTTCAAAGGCTAAATTAGTTAATTTTGTTTCCAAATCCGGCCTATAATCGGAGCTTTTGATCGTATAAGTTTCTTGTGCAATAATCGGCCCGTGGTCTATCTCTTCATCCATTTTGATTATGGTGACTCCAGTGGTTTTGTCTCCATTGATTAAAGGAGTGGCGATCGGGGAGGGTCCGCGATATTTTGGCAGTAAAGATGGATGAATATTCCAAAAACCGTACTTCGGCAAGCTCAATATTTTTTTTGGAATAAGAGCGCCGTAAGCATAAACCAAAACTAAATCGATGTCTTTGAGCTCGATATATAAATTTTTTATCACAGCGGGAACTCCTAACCCCGAAAGTGAAAAAAATTTAATGTCTTTGCTCATAAGATATTTTTTTGCAACTAATTTTACCGGAGTAGGAGTTAGAATTTGTTTTCGACCAACTTTTTGATCGGGTTGGGTCACTACAAGTTTCACTTCAATTAATTTATTAATTGTAGTATCTGTAATCAGTTTTTCCAGAAAATCGGCAGCAAAGTCGGGAGAACCGAAATAGACAATTTTGAATTTATCCATGGACTTATTATATCAATTACAATATTATTGTTAATTTTACTGGTGAATGATAGAGTTATATTATGAAAAAAACTTTATTGATCTTGCTTTTAGTTTTTCTAATAAACTTTTTTTCGGGTTCATTATTTGCTATCACTCCAACTCCAACGCCCGATCCAGACGTCCAATCTTCATATACAATGGAATGTCTTTTACCCCCGGATAATGCAGGAATAGCGACCAGGGAGATCCATGGTTCTGAATCACAACTAATTGCCGCAAAGCCGCCTCCATCGATCACGATGACCTTGAGTGGACAATGTTCGTCGGCTGAAGGATGTGATCTGGTCTTATGTACAACACCAAACAAAAGAGATCTGGCACTTAATCCATTAGCCGGTGGGCAAGGAGTTCCCAGATCGGGAGTGGATCATTCAAGCGAACAATGCACAACAGGAAACTCGGAAAAAGACATTTATTATTTTGGCCAAGATTATACTCGGATAACGACTGCAACTTTAACAGCCCCAAGTTTGGTTGACAATCATATGAATCCCGGACCGGTTACCGATTTGGAAGTAATTTTAAATCACCCTGAACCGCATTCTTTTTACAGCTTTTATGCAGTTGGTAAAGCCGGTGGGATATTGCTTCCAACCGTCACAGGCGGAGTGGTCCCGTCAATTGCTGAAAATCGCACTCAACAACTTGGTACGATCAGCTCGGTATCGGCGCCACAGACAGGTCTAGCCACAGGTGAAGAGGGTAAATGCCAAACAATTTTTTGGGACCCGTATGGCCGGGTATTTGACGGAATATCCCTTGAACCGTTGAATAAAAATGAAGCAATGGTGACTTTATTAAATAAAGATACGACTGTAGTGGCAATTCCCGGCAATAATGTTAATCTTGATGTCTTGGGAAAATATAACATTTTAATTGACAAGGATGGAGAATATAGGTTAAATGTTGTTCCGGCAACATCTCACCAATTTGCTGATTTTATTCCCGACTTACGATACAAAGATCTTTACGAATCAATCTTTATGCCAAGCGATCCTGCCTTTTTCGAATCAATAAGCAAGCCAATAAGAATGGATGTGGCCTTGAAACCCGTCTCAACTCCGTATAGTCGGCAGATCGATGTTGTCCAAACCGATTATAAACAGGTTTGGGCCGGTGGGAAAAAATATATAAAGATTGAAATAAGAACGACACATCCGAGATCGATATTCAAATTAATCATTAATGATATTATCGTCAAAGATAACGGGGAAGGGACGGCCCTCCCAACCACTGCCGATAAAAACGGCTATTGGAAAATAATGGTTCGTGATTATAAAGTTCTTTCCCAGAAAGGTTTTAGGGTTGAAATTTCAAAGAACCCTCAATATTATATGTTTGCCGGGAGCACAGGAAACAAGTTGATCATTGATTTTGATCCGATTCTCTCATATATCGAGGGATACACATATGATGACAACGGATTATTGCTTCCGAACACAAAAATCGAGGTCAGGTTGAAAATGAATGACAGCGTGTTTTATGAAACCCGATCTGATGATCAGGGATTTTTTACGATCGACTCAGCCAATTTACATCCGATGGATTATTACCTTGTGTTCGTTGGTCCATCAAATAGTCAATCTATTAAAAAAACAACGGCAAAATTTGTTATTGAGAATGCCACTTATTTAGATAAGGAAAAAATAAATCTATTTAAAGGGGAAAAAAATGGAAAACCGATAGTTAAAAATATTGAAAAAGTGCGAGATTATCCATCTACAAGTAGTATTCAACAAAGTGATTTAGAAAAAAAAATAGCCAATGCAAAAAAAACAAGATCAAAATTTAGCAGTTCTTTATTAATAGGTCTTTTCGGTTTAACAATGCTTATTCTCATAGTCGGAGCTATAATTGTATCCTTATTTTTCAGAAAACCTAAAACTACTTTTTGATCTCAAATAAAATAGAGGGAGCATCCGAAGACTCTTTTATTTCCAAATTTGAAGGATAGGTGAACTTCAGTCCCCATTTTTTGCTTTTATAATCAAGATATTTAACTGGTGTTGGTGTGGGGGGGATTGGAGTTGGAGTAATACTTAATACATAATCAACAATCTTATTATTTTTTTCCACCTTTTGTCCGTACCTGACGCCAAGAATAAAAATCAGTACAAAAATGAGAAAAAAAATAAAAAAATAAGAAGTTTTTTTCATTATAAAATTATACTATAATGGAATCGACACTACTTATGAAGAAAATATTTTTTTCAATTGCCGTTTTTTTCTCTTTGTTATTTATTACCTATTATCTAGGATCTAAGATCTCTCTTGCCCAAACTCCACCTGAATCAGAAAATTTTTCCGACCGGGAATATGATCAAACCTGGAGCTGTGTCCATATGGAACAGAATGGGCAAGTTCAGTTAGAAAAAGCCGGTAGGTCAATACCTAAATCACCAATCAAGATGTCCGGGGTTTGTAATGATCCAATTAGCTGTGAAGTAGTCATATGTGCTTTGCCAACCGGCCCAAGAAGAAAGGAAGGAGAAGGAAGAAACAGAGAACCATGTCTTAGCGTTGGTATGGGAGGGGTCGGCATAAACGGAGAAAGACCTTAAGAAGACATTCCTTCATACTGTTATGATAAATGCTGGGTAAATAAAGATGAAAATATTTCCCCTGAACTAAAGCAATTTTTTGCCGGTGCAGTCAGTGCCCAAGCGGGACCAGGGAGCAATATAAATACAAATAATGTTCTTGGTTATATGCCTTATATAACTTTTAACAGCGATCCAAATCTTAATTCTTTTCCATCAGGATCTTTTAGCAACATAGAAGGGGTTTTGCACAATGTTCACGGACACGCGGTTTATATGGTCTATGCGGCCCCAACAAACGGTATTGCTCCAACTATTACCTTATTATCACCACTTCCAACGATAAAAAACGAAACAAATAATACTCAACAATTAGGGACACTTTCTTTTTCTTCAACGACCGTGCAGATCAGTGAAGGAGAGCCTCAAATGTGCACGATTGTTTTATGGGATCCGTACGGAAGGGTTTTTGACGCCCAATCGCTTGAACCACTAGGCGAAAATGATGCAATTGTGACACTTCTTGATAAAAATGGTAATAGAGTAGAACTACCAACAAATGATGACATTTTGGATATTTTTGGACTCTATAATATCTTGGTTGTTAAAGATGACAGTTACAAATTAAAAGTAACACCAAAAACCAACCATCTTTTCGAATCGGTGAATGTTAATCCCTTGTATAAAGATTTATACGAATTTATTTACAAAGCCGGTGATCCGCCATTTTACGAAAAGGCAAGTGACCCTAAACGGGTAGATATTCCCCTTAAACCGATTGGGACACCATATTCGCGACCGATCGAAATCGGCAGAATGGTTCAAAAAGATATTAACACCGGGACTCAATTTATTATCAAAGTGACACACCCTTTGTCAAAGATAAAATTTATTAGCAACGGAAAAGTCCTCAAAGAAGATGGCTTTGGTAAAAAAATACCGGATGAAACTGATAAAAGCGGACTTTGGCAGGCGGTTATTAAAAAAAATTTACTGTCCCAATACGGTTACAGCATCGAAGTTTCAAAAAATCCAAAATACTTTAAATCAGATACTTATATCAAAATAATTAGTCCGGATCCAAACCATATAACCATCGATGACACAGCAACTACGAGTGCAAATTCTTCTGTCGTGACAGGATATTTTAATCCATTACTCGAATATATTGAAGGCTATGCTTATAGCGATAGCCAAAAAATAATTCCCAATGCCAAGGTCAGTATAATCTTGAAGGCGGATAAAAGTATCTATTATCAAACAACAACCGACAGTAGCGGATTTTTTACCATCTATTCAAAGGACCTGCCATTCATGGATTATTATCTGAAATTTGAAGATCCCTTAACACAGGTAAAAATTACCCAAACGACCACACAGTTCATCAGAAGTAATAGTTCGTATCTCAAGTCTGAGGATTTAGACCTTATGAGATCAACAAAAAATAACCAACCGATCATTAATCCGGCAACCGGCCAACTAAACGAAATAAGAAAGGAAAGAAATAATGTAACACCAACCGTTTCTACTAAAAAGGCCGTTAATTATTGGTCGTATATCATAATATTTTTTATTTTTTTCCTGATTTTAGGATCTATTGCAACGATTTTTTATATAAGAAAAACTCGGTAGTTGACAGAAGTTTTATTTATTGTCATAATGATTTTATTATCATGAAAAATATTTTTTTACGATCCTTTTGGTTGTTGTTGATTTTCTTAATTCTGGTTGGATCATCGATTGCCCAAGGTCGTGGAGGAGCTCCCCCTATCATGGATCAAGGGTCGACCCGGACCTGTCTTCACGGAAAACCAACCGGGCCTTTAAATCAACCAAATCGAGAAAAGATGATTTTGTCCGCCACCCTTAATCTAGACGGTCAATGCATCTCTTCCACGGGTTGTGAGGTATGGTTGCATAATAGCGGCAATACAAATATAGATGTTAATGAACAAATTTTGGCGGACTGTAGAAATGGTAGTGATAGAAATTATTGTGACGATACTTCCCACGAAGAGGAAGAATTGGCGAGGGATGTCGATGTAAAGCCAGGGTGGACTCAGGTAACCGATTTCACCATATTATCGTCAAAACCAGGTAAAACAGAAATCGCTTTGAATAATAATAAAAATGTTTTGGGGGAAGGAACGGCAACAACCGTTCCCAACGGCCAGGTAAACATCCAGGTTTCCGGCAGATATGCTGCTCACGTAAACTGGAGCTATTATGCAATCGGCGATGGTCAAGCTTTACCCGTTGCAATGGGGGCAGGAGAGGGAACTCCGATCGATGAGCAAAATCCTTCCCAGCAGTTGGGAACCATCGACGATCCGGCGCCAACAATTAATGTTAATCAGGAAGGATTAAAAGAAGATTGCGTCACTTTTTATTGGGATCCGTATGGCCGGGTATTTGATACCCTATCACTTGAACCGATGTCAGGAGTTAGAGTAACCCTTCTTGATGGTCTAGGAAAACCAGCGGTGGTTGACGGTCCTTTCAATAATTATGATATTACTAAAGTTGACAACGGAATTTATAATATTTTGGTTTCTAAAGAAGCCGATTATCAGCTAACGGTCGATTCGCCCATTACTCACTTATTCACAAGAAATACAAATCTTCATCCTAATTATTCAGCTATTTATTCCGATATCTATCTGCCCGGTGATATTTTTCATGAAGTACCGATTCCAAAAAATCCGCCAAAAGACTTTGACTATTCCAAATATCATCATGACATTCCGCTAGTTGCCAAAGGAAATCCCTACATTATGCCGGTCGAAGACGTTTTTATTCTTAAATCCTCGGTTATATCAACCGATATGGGGAGCTTTGTGGATTTCAAGGGAAGGGTGACTTTCCCGAGAGCCAAAATATGCCTGGTTGGGAAAGAAACGAAAAAGGTTTACGGAAACTGCGTCAATGCTGATAAATATGGCAGCTTTGTCATCAATATCGACAAAAATAAATTAACTCAGGAATATTTATTTATCGTTCCGGAAAAAATCGACCTGACTCAGCCGATCATCAAATCAAATAATATTGATATTTCAAAAATTGATTTTAAGGATGATAAGCTCGTCGGCTATGAACCGATATTGAATTATGTTGAAGGATACGCATATGATGATGAAGGCAAATCGATGCCAAAAGCAAAGATCACGGTCAAACTAAAGGACGGCAATGCTATTTTTTATACAACCACGGCTGATGATGCAGGCTTCTTCACGATCTATGGAAAAAATCTTCCTTTCCCCGAGTATTATTTTGAAATTAGTTCCAACGAAGGTGGTCAACCAAAAATTATGACGACATCGGAATTCGTTAAAGTGAATAAATCATATCTTGATAATGAAGATCTTGATCTTATAAATTCAACAAAAAATAACCAGCCGATCATCAATCCAACCACCGGTCAGTTAAATAAAATTGACAAAAATATCAGTAATATTAATCAGAAAGGAAGCCCTTCAAATGCTATAAAAAACATAATTAACAGCAAATTCGTTCTTATATTGCTCATGCTTGCTTTACTTATTCCGATTACGGTAGGAATGTTTTTGCATATTAAAAACTCATCTAAGTAATATTATATCTCCCTTGACAAACGGATTTACTTTTGTATACTGAATACGGATCCTCCAAATAGGGAGATGAATTGAAATCTTTTTCTTTACGCAATTCATATCAAGGGATCCCGACTGAGTCGGGAAGAAATGATTTTCTTGATGAGAATACTCATCGGGAGGCATTTAACCCTTTTCTCACATAGGGAAAAAGACTAAAACACCCTTTTTACGGAGGATCTCTGGTTCCTCAAGGAAGTTAAATTTATTTATTCTTAAATTACTTACAGAACGAACATTTTTGGTCTATGGTAGCATTAAAAAAATCCCCTGCTAAGAGCAAGGTAGAAAACTTAAACGTCGATTCACCTCTTGATATGTCAAAATTGATCGCGGGAGTTGAATCCAAACCAATTATTCCAGTTGAAGAAAAGCCCTTAACAACCGTTAAACCGAACTTACCAGTACAATCTGCTCAGCAAAGATATGATGTCCCGGTTGAAGAACGACTAAAAGAAGATTTGAAAATCAGCTATCAAGCCAAGGGAATTTTGGATATTACCTTTGGTGGTTATGGGTTTTTAAGGCAGAACTATGTTCTTAGCCCGGACCAGGATATCTACGTTTCCACTTCCCAGATCCGGAGATTTTGGCTGAGACGGGGGGATGAGGTTGAGGGTTTAGCCCGTCCACCCAAAGCTGGAGAGCGGTTTCATTCCCTGCTTTTGATCAAAAAAATCAATGGCAAAGAAATGACCGAGGAACAAAGTGCTAAACGAAAAGATTTTGAAAAGCTAACTGCCCTACATCCGAATAAACAGATGAAGATGGAGACGACAAAGGATGTTTTATCAACAAGAATAATTGATTTAATTGCACCGGTCGGTTTTGGTCAAAGAGCTTTAATTGTCTCCCAGCCAAAAGCCGGTAAAACTACCTTCTTAAAGGAAATTGCCGAAGCAATCGGAACAAACTATCCAAAAGCTTATTTAATGGCCATTTTAATCGGAGAGAGACCAGAGGAGGTCAATGAGATCAAACGATTTATCAAAGGAGAGGTAGCTGCCTCAAACTTCGATGAGTCGCCTCGCCAACAGATAAAGGTGGCCAATTTAGCCTTAGATCGGGCACGAAGATTAGTTGAAGTTGGATATGATGTAATAATTTTATTGGATTCGGTTACCAGATTGGCTAGAGCCCTTAATTTGTCAGTAACTAACAGCGGACGCAGTCTTTCCGGCGGATTTGATCCATCGGCCTTGTATCCGGCTAAAAAATTTTTGGGAGCGGCCCGCAACTGTGAAGAAGGCGGGAGTTTGACAATCGTCGGGACGGCTTTGGTTGGAACGGAATCACGGATGGACGATTTGATCTATGAGGAATTAAAGGGTACCGGGAACATGGAGATCCATTTGGACCGCAAGTTTGCCGATCGAAGGATCTTTCCGGCCATCGATGCGGAAAAGTCCGGCACCCGTCACGAAGAGCTTTTATTTGATAAAGAAACGATGAACAAAGTCAATACACTAAGACGGATGCTCAATCTTCTAAATGGTGAAGAAAGATTGACGGCTTTGACGGAAAAGCTAACCAAAACAAAAAATAATCAGGAATTTTTGGACTCCTTAAGCAAAGGTGCGTAGATGATCTACTAATAATCTACTTTGATATGGTATTTTTGGGAACTACAGGATTAAATAAAATCTTAAAGATTAAATATTAAAGGTTAAAGAAATATTAAACTTTTAAATATTAAAAACGTTTTTATGTTTAACTGTTTACTTTTCCTCTTGACCACAGTATAACTCTTACCTCCTCCCGAGGGCTACGTCCTCGCGTTGGAGGGGCGAGTATACGTGGTCTTCGGGCAATTTAAGATAAAAATTGTATATTTTGAAATTGTCCTTGACATTCTAATCTCGCATACTCTATACTACTACCTAGTATGGAAGACACAAAGAAAAGGGTTAACAGAATTATTGGCCAGCTTCGGGGGATAGAGAAGATGTTAGGTAATAAACGAGAGTGCTCTGATGTTCTTCAACAGATCTCGGCCGTCAAAAAAGCTATTGACGGACTGTCCAAAGAAATAGTAATATCTGATATCTGTAAACTGATACCGAATGAGGATGCCAGTAAAATAGGGAAGATGGTGGAGAGAGCAATTAACTTGTGAAAATAGCAATTAGACTTATTTGACCAATTAGTCCAATATGACTGAGAATGTAACTATTATTGGTGGTGGGCCGGCAGGACTATCTGCAGCGATTTATTTAGCCCGGGCCGACCTAAAACCTTTGGTATTTGCCGGATCACCTCCTGGCGGTCAATTAACCCTTACTTCAGAGGTGGAAAATTATCCGGGATTTGAATCAATTTTAGGTGCTGAACTGATCGAAAAAATGAGAAATCAAGCAAAGAAATTTGGAGCAAGGATAGTAGATGAGAATGTAATTAAAATTGATTTTTCAAATAAGTCTAATGGGTCTCATAAGACTTATTTGACTAATAAGACATATAATTCAAAATCGGTCATCATCGCCACGGGCGCCAAAGCTTTATGGTTAGGTCTTCCTTCTGAAACCCGATTACGCGGGAAAGGAGTGTCAGCATGTGCAACTTGTGACGGATTTTTTTTCCGTGAAAAAACGGTGGCTGTAATTGGCGGAGGCGATACGGCCTTGGAAGAGGCTTTGACCTTGACAAAGTTCGCTAAGAAAGTATATATTATTCACCGACGGGATTTTTTTCGCGCGTCAAAGATAATGCAGGAACGGGTGGGGGTCGGTCACGCCCGACCCGTACAAAAAAATCCAAAAATTGAAATTATTTGGAATTCGGCAGTTGAGGAGATAATAGGGGAAAAACATGTTGAAGGAATTAAAATTAAAAACGTAGGGGTCGACCGTGGTCGACCCGAACAAGAAATCAAATTAGATGGCGTTTTCGTCGCGATTGGCCACAAACCGGACACGAATTTATTTAAAGATAAGATAGAGCTTGATAGTAAGGGCTATATTTTAAATACAAAATATGTTGGAATTGAAAATTTGAACATTAAAAATTCAACGAAAATTGAAAATTTAAAATTAAAAATTCCGAAGTTTAATATTAATTACGGATCACAAACTTCGGTCCCCGGGGTTTTTGTTGCCGGTGATTGTGCCGACCCATATTATCGCCAGGCAGTGACGGCGGCGGGGACGGGAGTTGAGGCAGCGCTGGAGGTAGAGAGATATTTGGAAAATGTAAAATGATGTAGGGGTTTCATTCATGAAACCCAAAAATGGCAAATAAATAACCATCGGTGGGTTTGATAAATCAAACCCCTACGTTGGTATTAATTAATTATAAATTTGTTTTTTTCAAAATATGGATAGTCCAGGAAAGAAGATGCTTGAATCGGCACAAGCACTTATTACTAAAACCGCCGAAAAAATGCAGTTAGACCGCGAGATGATCAAGCGCCTCATCGAGCCGGAATTTGCTCATGAATTTGCCCTCACAATTACCATGGATAGTGGCAAAAAAAAGGTCTTTAAGGGTTGGAGAATTCAACATAATGGTGCCCTTGGACCTTATAAAGGTGGGATAAGATTTCATTTTGAAACCGTCCGTGAAGAAGTTCAAGCACTGGCAACTTTAATGTCAATTAAATGTGCCGTAGCCGGTCTTCCGTATGGTGGAGGAAAAGGTGGGATTGTGGTTGACCCAAAAAAACTATCAAAAACAGAATTAGAAAGGCTGTCAAGAGCTTTTGCCAACAGGATTGCTCATGTAATCGGAGAAGACGTTGATGTCCCGGCTCCCGACGTTAATACAACCCCGGAAATAATGGGCTGGATGCTTGATGAATATCAAAGAATAATTGGCCACAAAAGTCCGGCCACCTTTACTGGAAAACCAATTGCAATGGGCGGGAGTTTAGGAAGAACTGAGGCGACTGGTCGGGGTGGACTGTTTGGCCTATTATCTTTACTTGCTAAGATGAAGAAAAAGGCAAAAGGGACAACAGTGGCCGTCCAAGGATTTGGCAATGTTGGTTATTATTTTGCCAAACTGGCGACCGAGGTTGGTTTTAAAGTGGTGGCAATTTCCGATTCCAGATCAGGAGTTTATGATAAAAACGGAATTGATTTGGACCGCGCTTTAAAGAATAAAAAGGAAAAAGGAACCGTTTCATACGGTAAAACTATTTCCAATGAAGAATTATTAGAGCTCGATGTTGATGTATTAGTACCGGCTGCTCTTGAAAATATGGTCAATGAAAAGAATATGGCCAAAATCAAAGCGCCTATCATTGTTGAAATGGCTAATGGCCCATTAACTCAAGAAGCTTACGAATATTTAGCCAAAAAAGGCAAAGTAATCGTTCCTGATGTTTTTGCCAATTCCGGAGGAGTAATCGTTTCTTACCTTGAATGGGTTCAGGGTAAAGCCGGATTTTGGTGGAGCGAAAAAGAAGTTAATGATAAGCTGAAAGTTATGATGGAGAGGGCTTTTGAGGCGATCTGGAAAAAGTCTGTTGAAAAAAAGATGCCTTTGAAACAAGCAGCCTTTGAAGTCGCTCTTGAAAGAATCACATCGGCAATGGTTTGATTACTAATATTAAAGCGCGCCACTAAATTTTATTGCTCTGTTGGAGCCGCCTCGCAGTCGCGAGGTCCAAAGTCGCAAAAAATTAAGCGTCGCGCTTTTGCGTATCTTTCCCATGGTATAATGTAAGCCTGTTTTACTTGTATTGAGCGGAGTCGAAATATGAATGAAATAGGCGAGTTCATTATTTTTTTAAGAAACTATCTACTATCCCGACTTTTAAGCGCGGGGCATGTATTTGAAGGCATAAAAGACATTGTTGTTGCTTTCCTAATAGTTAAGAGAGGTAAGTATTCTTCGTCTTTTTTAAATACTTCCTTCTTGATGATCGTGGCTGCGGCTATAGTTGGCGGCCCGATCATTGCCGAAAACACTCCTTTTTTTCAATCGCTTGATGATCAAAATAATAATTACCAAGCTTTAGTAGTTTCTTACAATCCTTATGGCGGTTCCCTTTCAACCGTTTTTTCGGTTAAGCCGCGTGATAAAGTGGAAAACTATACGGTTCATGGCGGAGAAACACTAGCATCGATCTCAAAAAAATTTGACATATCTGTTGACACTATTAGGTGGGCTAACAATTTGAAAGGGGATTTGATTAAACCGGATCAGGTTTTAAAAATTCCACCCGTGACCGGGATTGTCCACAAGGTGGCCTCGGGGGAAAATATCTATACGATTGCCAAAAAATATCATACTAACGCCCAAAACATATTAAATTTTCCGTTCAACAGTTTTGAAGATCTGGATACTTTTTCTCTTATGGCCGGACAAACTTTATATGTTCCAGACGGGACAATTGAACCGGAAAAACCCGCTTACCAGTTTGTTGCTTCGATCCAAGCGGGGACACAAGGATCCTCTAATTTTATTTGGCCAACCTCAGGATCAATCACTCAGTCTCCAATTTGGTACCATATGGCTTTAGATATTGCCAACCCTTCGCTACCCCCAGTTCTGGCGGCTGATTCGGGAACGGTCGTCTATGCCGGTTGTCTTAACTGGGGTTATGGTTGCCACGTTATTATTGACCATGGTAATGGTTATCAAAGCCTTTATGCTCATCTTTCTTCATATTCCCCCAACGTCGGAGACTCTGTTTCTCAAGGGTCACAGATTGGACTGATGGGGTCAACCGGAAGGTCAACCGGTACCCATTTGCATTTTGAGATCCGTTCGGGAGGGCAGATACTCAACCCATTGGGATTTCTTAAATAAGACTAATGAGTCTTATTTGACTTATTTGGAAACTTATTTCGCTTCCGGACTGGCATCTTTTGGCAACTCCAGCTTTGGGTTGATCTGAGCTGCTGGAGGCGTTGGCAGAATTAGATCGCTCTCAGTTTGTTTGTTAGTTTTATTCACAGACCCATCTTCTTCCGGAAGCATTTTTTTAAACTCTTCCAATTCTTTCATCACTTTATCATAATCGGCTTTATTTAGTTTCGGGTCGATCAGTTTTATGGTTGCCTGCAAAGCGTTGACGGCCTGGGGATAATTTTTTTTCTGAAAATTAGCCCAGGCGTAGTTGTAGCTGGCATTAGGCCAATCAGGTTTCAAGGAGATCGCCTGTTCAAAAAATCTTAAAGCATCGTCATATTTATTTTGAGAATAGTAGACCCCACCCAAACTGACTCGATATACCGGGTTTTGCGGGTCAGCTAAAATTGCCCGTTGGTAAGCCGAAATAGTCCAGACATCAGCGCCCTGGGCGGCATTAATGATATTAAGATAGATTTGAGCAAGACCGTTCCAGTTATCCGCTTTTTGCGGGTTCAAAGAAATGACCGCTTTTGCTTCGGTGATGGACGCCTGAACGGCTTGAGTTATAGTTTGACGGTCCTGTTCGGAAATTTTTTTTGTCTGGTCTTTTTTGACAATTCCATTGGCGATCAGAAGATTGGTTTGGGCAAAATTACTTCTAAACCTTTCAACGTACGGATTTAAAATAATCGCCTGTCTTTGGTTGTCATAAACTAGTTTGGCATTGTTTAAAGCTATACCGTCAATTGATTTTTTGAAAAAATATTCAGAAGCATAGGCGCGGCCGAGAAAATAACCGGATACACCGATCAGACCTAGGGAAATAATAATAACACCAAGATAAATAGGCAACAAGTCAGTTAAATCAAAATCTGTAGGGGTTTTGCGCGAAAAACACGTATGATCATCGGTCGTAGGGGTTTGATTTATCAAACCCAATATCACAAAAAACAGAAACCAGACGATCAGGGAAGGAGAAAAGACGAAAAAACAAACAATCAAATAAATAAATAAAATAAAATGTAGGGGTCGGGCGTGACCGACCCGCAATATTTGTTTGATTGCATAAACAACCAACAAACCAAACGCCAGTAATCCAAAAATACCCGTTTCGGTGAAGATTTGCAAAATTGCCGAACGGGAAACATTAAAACTATTGATCTGCCACAATGGGGATTGGTTATACGCAAAGTCTTTTACCCGGGTAAAAATAGCGGAAAAATTATCCGGACCAATGCCGATTATTGCCGTCTGAGGGTTTTTCAGAATTTCCAGGGCAGCAAACCAGGAAAGCCGGAAGGGAGGTAATATTGTAGAGACGCCCAAATTGGGCGTCTGTACCGGTTTCATTATCGAATAAACAGTGAATAATAGGGCGGTCAGAGACAAGATAATAGATCCTAGATGATAAATGATAGACTGTTGGGGAGAGGTCTCTTCGCCTTTTTTCAAAAGATTAACAATAGCAATAATCGTAAAAAATCCCAGTAGAATTGCCAGATCTAATTGTGCACCGACTGGGGTAAAACCTGGATTTTTGAGAAAGGCAAGATTTTGTGGAAGAGCAACGTTTTTGAAAGGTTGAAAATAGAAAATTATTGTGACCAACGATAGAATGATTGACATCAATTGTAGGGGTCGGGCGTGACCGACCCGTATTTCCGATTGAATTCGCGAAATATAAAAATACAAAACCGCCAACGAAATCAACATCACCAACCCGAAATTTGGATTTAATAATGCCTGAATCTTGTTGGGTGAAGAAAGCAAAGTTGATACAGCAACAGACGTTAAAAAAAGAAGGATCAGCTTGTCAAAGGGTCGTTTTTCCCAAGATATTTTTTTGGAAACAATAATCTGGACGGTAGAGATCAAGACGAGCAATAAAACTCCAAAACCCAAAAGGTATAACTTGTTAGTGACAAAATATTCCTGGGTAAAATTAAGGAAGAAAAATGGAAATAAAAAGACCAAAGAATAAAGGAAAGTAGTCAAAATTTTTTGAAAAAAATTATTCATATCTACATAATAATACAGATCAATCTGGGAAACAAGCCTTTACACAAGTAGTGACATCGGTGTAATAAGTTTCACCCGGGTGGATCGCTTTACATGCAGCATAATCGCCACAAGCATTACAGTTCGGATTGACAAATAGGGTAGCAAAGGTTGAACAGTTACCAACATAGACAATGGTTGGATTCGGGCTGGGAGCAATTCCGGTCGGGGTGGGAGTAGGAGTGGGAGTTGAAGAGATACTTGGAGTGGCGGTAGGAGTTAATGGATTCGGGGTTGAAGTTGGATTAGGAACTGACGTAGCCGTTGGATTTGGAGGATTGGTAGTTGGACCAATTCCTTCTTCAAGGATAATATTGGAACTTGAAAGAAAATAATTATAGTTTATGTTTCCTGGTGGTCCACAGCCGTTTTGGCAGCCAACCTCAGAGATCACAGGGTCACTGTTATTTGATAGTGAGGTATATGTGATATACCAACCGGGACAACTGCTTCCATCAGTTTGGTAAAGATATTTTTTGTTTGGCTGTCTCGGATCACAGGGAAGGCTGGAAAGATAAGGAGAAAATGACGGCGACTGTGGTTCCGTGCCGCAAATATGACAGGAGTTATTAGAGTCGACCGTGTCATAGCAAATATCTTGGGCTTTTGGATAGCAGTTTTTATCGTTGTACCAATCTTCAAGGACTTTTCCTAACGATGATAATTCACTCTTTCTTTTGCTGTCCTGGCTTTTGTTGATCTGTCCGAAGGGATTTAAGGAAACTAAAAGGGCCGTGGCTAAAATAACCAGTAGAACGATAACGATCAACAATTCCATCAGGGTGAAACCTCTTTTCATTTTCATAATTTTATTTTACACCTATTTTTTATTTGCATTCACCGGATTATTTCGATCCCGATCCCACATCAATGGGTTGTTAATAATATATTCACGGATTTTATTTAGATCGGATTCATTATGGATGATGTGTTCGTAATAATTGCGTTGGAATATTTTTTTGCCAGGTGTATTTCGTAATTTATTAATTTGTTTTGAACATTCCGTTTTAAACATCCCAACGATAAAACCCAACGTGCCTGTAGGGGCGCGGCGTGACGCGCCCGTATCAAATAATTGTGACGCGCCCGTAATCATCGGTCGTGCGCCCGAAACAATATGTAAAATAAAATGTACGTGATTTGGCATTATTTGAAATGCATCCAATTCAACCGGATGATGTTTGGGTAATGATTCCCATACATTTTCAATGATTTTTCCGTATTGATTTAAATTCATTGAAACGGGTCGGTCACGCCCGACCCCTACAACAATATCCCCAAACAAACATTCCCGGTTTTCTGTACAAATTGTGACAAAATACAACCCCGATTTTGAATAATCATAATTTTGTAACCTGATTGATTGTCTATTTTTGACCATATTTTTATGGTGTTTACCCCGTAAACTTGTTTACGGGGATCCCGTTGCCGGACCGAATCTAATTGAACTATTTTCGTTATATAAGGTCTTGATTTGTAACGGGGTCAGGGCGTAATTGAAAACCCGGACATCGTCTATCTGGCCGTTGAAATAGCGGTTAACAGCTTCTGTATCATTTCCAATTATGAGTGACTGTCCTGATGTTGTTATTCCGCCAGAATAATTAACACTATTTTCCTGTTTTCCATTGACAAACACTTTTGCAGTTGTGCCGTCATATGTTGCGGTAACAAAAAACCAATCACCAGTTTCTATATTTGTTGTTCCGGTTAGAGTCTGGTATGGAGAACCACCAATGTCAAATCTTAAACGACTAGAGTTGTCAATGTTAATTTGATAACCAGTGTTAACAAATTTATCTATTATTCCTGAATAATTGTTTGTTCCTGATGTTTTAATCCATGCGGCAACAGTAATGGAATTTGAATTTAGTGCAGAATTATCAGTAATTGAAACATAATCATCCGTTCCGTCGAATTCCAGACTGGAGTTATATTTTCCGGTTACCCCGTCTTTCCAGGCCTCGCCGGCACTACCCGTACAAGTCCCCGCTGAAGTATTTGTTCCCGTTGCTCCAATTGTGATTGTCCCGCTATTTCCATTACCGGATGAGTCGTTAGCAGTATTTCCTTGACACTCATCCATCTTCCAATGTCCCACCGGCCCGCCGCGATTGTAGTCCCAGGCGATTTGAGCCGGCGTTCGGGCGTAGTTGTAGATACGGACGTGGTCAATAGTGCCTTGAAATTCTTCCCATGCCGAAGCAGAACAACAAGCATTTCCTAAGATATCATTTTGAGCATTGGTAATATCAATTATTGTGGACATTGATTGTGTAGTTCCAACATTAATTGATCCGTCAATATATAGAACAGCGTTACCGTCTCGGTCTCCAACCAAGGTGGCATTATGCCAATTGTTATCTATGTAGGTTGAGGTAGTTGCGCTATTAATGAAATGGCCGCCATTGTCCCTAATATAATATGAAACTTCTCCTGTTCCAGCAACGAAAAGTCCAATACCAGCCCAATCAATACCTCCATCTCTGCTGTCGAAGATTGTTTGAGTATAACTGGATCCTGTGCTTTTAAACCAAGCTGAAATAGTAATGTCTTTATTAGTGCTAAAAGTAGTAGCGGAATTATATGGAACACTAATTAGATCGGACCAATCATTGCCCCCGTCGAAATTAATACCTGAACCAAATTTTCCTGAACGCCACCTAGGGCTACCAGTAAATGTTCCGGTTAGTCCATTCCCACTCGTATCATACGCGTTCGTGCCGGTTTTTTCGTCAAACTTCCATTCGCCAACCGGAGCAGAGCAGGAAGTCGTATCTCCTGGAACGCAATATCCACGGGCGGAAGAATTATCCGCTACAGCGCCTGTCGAATCGGTTGACACAGAGCCTAAAACCATCGCTGATCCATGATTATAGTCCAATTTTATTTCGTCTGACGTGAGAGCAGAGTTATAAATTTTCACTTCGTCAATTAACCCATTAAAATAAAATCCGGAAGCATTAAAAGTACCAATAAGAAGATCAATACTGGAAGTTGTCAAAGAAAAAGTACGAGCGGTCGAAAATTTATTAATTCCATCTAAATATCCTGCCCACGTAGTTCCATCATAACTGTAGATAATCTGATGCCAATTAGTATCGGAAATAGTAATACCCGAACCAGTTCGAGGATTAGAGCCGGTATAACTACCGGAATAAAATTCAACTTGGTTATCAACATATTCCCAAATAATAGAATAAGAATTATCAGTTCCAGCATCATTTCTTTTGCTAATCAAGTAGCGATTAGTTTGAGTGAGATCAGAGGGTTTCAACCATAATGAAATGGTAAAACTATTAGTTAAATCAACACTGTTATTATCAGGGATATCTACATAATCACCATTACCGTCAAAATTAATTGCTTTGCCAAATTTCCCGTTCATTGACCAGGTGGCATTGGTTTTTGTTCCATCCAATGCGGAACCTACGTTACCGGAATTACACACGTCGTTTACTCCGCTGGAGCAGGTGTTGTCCGCGCCTTCGTCAAATTTCCAATATCCAAGTTGCGAACCAACCGGACTTCCACCCACGGGGTGGCCGGCGTTCATATCCTCGACGATTTGCTTGGAGTTACGGACGTAGTTATAGAGTTTTACTTCATCAAGCTTCCCGGCTAAATAGTTAGTGGAAATTTTTCCGAAATTAAGGGCGGAAGCATTTAGATTAGTTGCGGTCGTGACAGTTATATATTGCCACTGGTTAGCAGCCAAAGTTAAAGAAACAACACCGTTGACGTAAATAGTTGGAGAAGTAAATCCGGTCGCAGATAATGTTCCGGAGGTGGCAGAAATATAAGCTGAACCGTTTAAGTCAACAAAATAATTGGTTGTTGAAGTCGGATACGTCCAAAAGGAAACAGAGTTAACGATCGTTGGACCGGTGCCTTGAGAAATATAATCATCGGTACCGTTAAAATTTCCGGCCGAACCAAATTTACCGGTCGTCCAATGGCTTGCACCTGTCCCATTCCAGGTGCCGGTGTATCCGTTGCCACTGATATCATTGATCGACGCACCGGTTTTTTCATCAAAGTTCCAAGATCCAACCGGACCAGGAGCCCAGTAGTATAGGTCTCGAACTTCTTTTCCGGAAAGGGCACGGTTGTATATACGGGCTTCGTCGATTTTGCCGTTAAATTCATATGATGATAAACCAGCCTGTCTTGAACCAAATATTAAAGAGTTATCATTTGTAGAAGGTGTATTTGTAATGGTAGTATCTTTTTCTTTTAGTTCACCGTTTTGATATATATACAAAGTATTATTTATATCATCAAAAACTCCAATAATATGAACCCATTGTCCTGTGGGAATAGCGGTTTGAGTATCAACTTCTGATTGAACAGAGTTAGTTCCATAAAAACCGAATCTTACAATAGTACCACCAGAATCGTAAAAGAAACCATAATTCCCCATATTACTAGATTGATCTTTGGCAACAATGCCAGCGTAAGCAATTTGAGTACCGTTGGAATAAACCCAAGTTGATAAGGTAAAAGATGAAGAAAACTCCCAGGCAGAGTTTTCTGTCACCGAAGTGTAATCATCAATTCCATCGTAAGTGGTAGAATTTCCAAATTTTCCAGCGGCAGAAGTAGTATTACCATTCCAAGCGCCGTTGCTGGCGTTACCGGAAGAGTCGCAAGAATCATTAACTCCACCTGTACATGTATTAACAGCTGACTCATCCATCTTCCAATATCCCACTAATCCATCGGAAAAAGATGATAGATTTTTGATGTTGGATCCTAAACTAGCAGCTGTGCCTTTTACCGATCCAGAGCCTTTTGAAGCAAAGTCAGATTTAATTTGAGCCGCCGAGCGGGCATATTGGTAAATTTTAACATCATCAACAAATCCATTAAAACGATAAGCGCTATTATTGGTAATGCCACCTATTCTAAGAGGATTACTTTGTGTGCTATTTCCGGCGGTGCCAGTCCATGAAGCTTGGGTAACCAGCTGTCCATCTCGATACAATTTTAATCCTGAGGTTTCTACAACAGCAACTAAATGGGTCCAATTATTTGTAGCGGTGCCAAAAGAGTATCCATAACCACTTGAATATAACTTATTATTTGCATCTACAAAATAATAAAAATAATAACTTCCGCTGGAAGAATCAATATTCCATCCATTGCTTGCAGCTGCGGGATATTTACTAACAATTGCCTTCCAGTCTCCTTGATTAATAGTAGTTGACTTGACCCAAGTTTCAATTGTTAAAGGCAAATTTACTTGATTAGTTTTATGAGGAATATCGACGTAATCTCCAGCATCAAAATATAGACATTTTCCGGACACGCATTGATCTTCAGATTTCCAAGTAGGGGCCGCAGTTGATGTTCCAAACACGCCGGTATTAGAATTTTTAGTAGAATCATTTGTGTTCGTCCCATATCCCTCATCAAACTTCCAGTAAGAGATCGGGGCGGCGCCGTTTTCTTCGGAGGCGGCGGTCGGGCCGGAAGTCGGGGAGAAAGTCGCTTGGGAAAATTGGGCGGAAACTGTGCCATTTTGTACCGATGGATTTCCGTAATAGTGGTATAAATTTGTGTTTCCGGTATTGATAGTTGGAACTAACACATAATAATCAGTTGAGTTTGTATTGCATGCGCCGCCTTCCGTGTCAATAAAATATTGAAGCACACGTCCGTTAATATTTGTGAATCTAGAATCACCGCAGTCGGTCTGCAACTTTCCGGCGGTAATAAGAGTTGCCGTATCAACATCAAACTTTACTTTTTTATCACTGTCTGCACTTCCGGTATTGCCGATCGTTAATCCAGTTCGATAAAGCCAGCTATCATTCATCCATGCCGCCTGAACCTTTGACTGATATTTGGTTACGAGATAAAAAATCGGCAGGGTAATGATCAAAAAAATCACCGAAAAAAGCATTATTTTCCGTTTTAAAACCATATTAAAAATATTTATTTTTTGATTATCATGGGCGAGTCGCGCCTCGCCCCTACATTTTATGTATCGATATGTTTTTTTCATATTGTATTTTTTGGATTATTTCTATCCCGATCCCACATTGTTGGGTTGTTGATAATATATTCACGGATTTTATTTAAATCATTTTCCGTACGAATAATATGTTCGTAATAATTGCGTTGAAATATTTTTTGACCAGGCGTATTTTGTAATTTATTGATTTGTTTTGTGCATTCCGTTTTGAACATTCCAACGACGAAACCCAACGCGCCTGTAGGGGCGCGGCGTGACGCGCCCGTAATCATCGGTTGTGCACCCGAAACAATATGTAAAATAAAATGTACGTGATTTGGCATTATTTGAAACGCGTCCAATTCGACCGGATGATGATCGGGTAATGATTTCCATATATTTTCAATGATTTTTCCGTATTGATTTAAATTCATTGAAACGGGTCGGTCACGCCCGACCCCTACAACAATATCACCCAATAAACATTCCCTGTTTTGGGTACAAATCGTTATAAAATACAATCCCGATTGGGAATAATCATAATTTTTTAATCTGATTGATTGACGGTTTTTATTCATACTAATTAACAATCAACCAATTAAATTTGGTTGGCAAAATTGATGGCGTTGAAACAACGACTTTGAAATATTTTTTACAACCGATCGGCTGTTGGGAACAGTCCTGTTTTTGTCCGATCGTTAATTGGGAAATAGAATTAGACGTGGAAGTCGGCGTCAAATATATCAGGGAATCTGCTTTAACGCTATCGTTATAAACAATGATCTCATTGGAATTTTCCGGTAAAATTCCCAGGCCGGCGCTGGCCGTCGCCGTTTCGATCGCCGGGGCAAAGATGCCATTTAGAGCGAAATTATCTGGCGCGGTGATGATCGAAGCCGAATCGGTGGCATCAAGATATTTATCTTCAATTGTTAAATTGTTAATTGTTAAATTGTTGATTGTTACTTGACCGTCATCGGTCAATGATTTTATTTCATTCGTTCGTATTCCCTTTTCGGCAATCAGTTCACCCTTTGTTGTTATTGTCCCGTCTTTGGCGATCATTACCGCTCCGTCAAGCAAATTGATTGTTGATAGGGCAGAAAGTCTAAGTTCGGACGAAAGGGATATGATCGAATTTTGATCTATTAAAGTTGTTCCGACGAGAAGTGAACCGGAAACGGAAACATTGTAAAGATTAGAATTGCCGGTAACGGTGATTGAATCAAAATTACCCACGTTAGTTAAATTAGTCTCATTGGTCAAATTTGGCATAGGTTGATTTTGGATATCGGCCAATAACTGTTGGATGTCATTGATATTAGATCCTTGATTATTGATGCTAGATGATAGATTTTCGATCGTTGAGGATTCGATCTCTCCGGCAATCAATTTTCCGGAAATAGATGCTTCGTTGGTTGTCAATGTATTTGACGCGAGATTACCAGAGACGGTGGCGTCATTATCGATTGTAATTGAATCGGCGATTATTTGACCTGAGAACGAGGCATTTCCGGCCGCATCAATCACGACCGCTGATTTTCCTTCAAGGCCTTTGATGATCAGGCGGGCAAGCTGACCTGAAGACGAAGAATTAGTCCCATTGGACTCATTCGACTCATTGGAGAGATCAACGATTAAATCCTGATTTTGTGGTTTAATTTCATTCGTCTGGATTTTATTTATTTGGGCGCTGCCGGTCGCTATCAAATCCGTTGTTTCAATAACAGGGGAGATGATTTTTTCTTTGACGAAAATATTTTTAGCGATCAAAATATTATTGACAATCGCATTTTCCGTTTCAATAAATCCAGATCGTATTTTAGCACTCATCAATTCGGAAAATGCTCCGATTCGACTGACTAGTTCATTTTTAAAATTTAACACGTAATTTTGTTCTTTAATATTAGATATTTGATTTTCCAGGTTGCCGTCATAGACAAAATCCGCACTACCAGATGCGTTTTTCAACTCGATTTTTAGATCGCCGGTTGAAGTTAGATAGACATCCGGGTCGTGCCAGGACGGGCTGACCATTACTTTGATCTTTCCAACTTCTCGATCCGAATATGACTCAAGCGCATAACCGATGATGAAACCAGCGCTTGTGGCTTTAACAGCAACGCCGGGACTATCGGATGAAGTTAAAGGGTCACCGGATTTAATAAGACCGCTGACAGTTGAAACTTTAGTATCGATTTGTCCGGAAAGACCGACGAGGACATTATATTCTTCGTAGTTACTCTCGCAATTTTCATCTCCGATTTGACAAATCGGGCCATTGCCGATAAAGCCTGGGTTGGATGAAATAACTCCAATAACATTAGATGGCGTTAGACTTTTTTCTACAGATTTGTCAGTTGTAGAAATACTGACAAGATCGCCCGGTTCAGGCTTATTATTAACATCGGCAATTCTAAAATATTCGGCGTAATCAGCTGCGGTGGTGGTGTAGGCAACAGCGCTGGCTCCACCTTGAATTTTTCCGGCGACGGTATCGGCTCCGGCAAAGCCAACAAAGTAGTTTCCTGTTCCTCTTGAAGCATTGGCAACGCCGAGATTAATTAGCAACCCGTCGGCAGTATTGGCGGTATTGGTGTTATTTATTTGTGCAACGTATGAGGTAGCTTGATCGTCAGCAACATCGAGTTGATATGATGGAGTGGTATCTCCGACTCCCAAATTGCCACTGGTATAATATAGATCGGTTCCGTTTGATGACTGCCACCAGAGATTTCTGATACCGCCACCCGAAGTCAATTCGTATTCTGTTCCATCGTCGTCCAGAAAATATAATTTTCCAACGCTGCCGGCGTATTCAGATGATGGGGCAGTAAAATTAGCCGTCCAGCGGGAGATATCACTGATTCTTAGCTCATCAATATACCCTGCCAAATCACCAGCGCAGGTATTAGTTTTACATCCAATACGAAATCCGTTTACACCATATGCAGTACCACTGCCGGAAGTATCTTGGCCAACTTGGGTACCGTTTTTGTAGGTGGTAACTGTACTGCCTTGGCGGACAACAGCATAATGATTAAATGAAGAAGTTGAAAAAGAACCCATATCTAAACTATTAACAACATCCGCAGTTGTTCCATTTGAAGAAAGGTTGAACTGAAGGTTAGTTGCAGTAGTAACGACTCTCCAGCCCCAGTATGTTGAACCAAGCGCGCCATGATCAAGAACATAATCACCGCTACTTGAAACATTATCCTTATACCAAAAATCAATAGTAAAATCACTGGCAAAATCCCAGACAGGATCATCTGCTATAGATACATAATCTCCAGTACCATCAAAATAACCTGAGGCCGTGCCAAACTGTTTTGTCCCGGTTTTTGTGACAGCATTTGTAGCAGTCATAGTGAAGGCATTTGTAGAATCGTCGGTAAAAGTATTACCTCCATCTGTGCCATTCATATGGGCTAAAAGCAGGGTGTCAGCATCAACTGTGGTATCAACCATAGAATAGATTTTTCCATAGTTGGTGGTTGCCGATGGGGCAGAGGATTGTTGTTTAACGCTGATATTTCCTTCAACGGTCAAAAGTTCGTTTGGCGCCGTCGTTCCGATGCCGACGTTGCCGGAAGCGTCAATAACAAAAGGAGTGGAATCTGTGTAGGTTCCATCATCATTGACTCGAAGAGCATAGGCAGAGGTTCCTGTTTGAGCAGTGGTAACGTTAAGGGCTGTACCGTCACCCGCACCCGCTCCGGTTATACCAACCTTTAGGGCAGAGCCATCGATATCAGCATCGGTGCTTGTTGTATATTCAAATAAACCTAGGTTTCCCGTCCATGTTGCTCCAGGATTTCCTGAAGCGGTAACATTTAACAAACTTCCTGTAGTCAATCCAGTTGAAGTTGAGGTAAGATTTAGTCCTTTTCCACTGGTTAAAGCATTAACTTCCATGTTTAAAAAGTTACCGGTCGTAAGCGAAGTAGACTGCAGGTCTAAAACTCCAAGAGTATTAACTCCAACCCCAATAGTGGTAGCCGTATTATTTGTCAAAGATAGAGAGGCGGCGGTATTTGAAGTATCAGTAATATCAAGTTTTCCGGCTGGTGCTGTTGTCCCGATGCCGACGCTACCGGCTAATTCGGCTAACACGGCTCCATAAGCAAGTCTTAATCCGTTATTGGTAAGACTAAAATTACCTGTTCCGGCCGGATCAATCCCATAAGTAGAGCCTTGATTATCAATAAAGTAATTAGCTCCAACGACTCCGGAAACATCTAATTTATATGCCGGTCCCGTAGTCCCGATCCCGACGTCACCCCCGTTATTAAATATATTACTTGATGTAGTTACCCAAGCGGCTCCATCCCAATAAGGTGTGTCTCCGGCAGAATCTCCTGCCTGTAGTAGACCTGTGGCTCCGGTCGGCCCGCTTACTCCGGTTACACCCGTCGCTCCAGTAGGACCAGTTACTCCAGTTGCACCGGTGGGACCAGTTCTACCAGTAGGTCCGGTAGGACCTGTCACGCCCGTCGCTCCTGTTGGACCTGTAACTCCAGTTGCTCCTGTTGGCCCAGTTACTCCTGTAGCACCGGTGGGACCAGTCACACCTGTTGCTCCGGTTGGTCCTGTTACTCCAGTTGCCCCAGTTGGGCCTGTCACACCTGTTGCCCCTGTTGGACCTGTGACTCCTGTTGCTCCGGTAGGACCAGTCACGCCCGTAGCTCCTGTAGGTCCGGTAACACCTGTTGATCCTGTGGGTCCAGTAACGCCCGTAGCCCCAGTTGGTCCAGTCACACCCGTAGTTCCTGTTGGTCCTGTAACTCCAGTTGCACCTGTAGGTCCTGTCACACCCGTAGCACCGGTGGGACCAGTCACACCTGTTGCTCCGGTTGGTCCTGTTACTCCAGTTGCCCCAGTTGGGCCTGTCACACCTGTTGCCCCTGTTGGACCTGTGACTCCTGTTGCTCCGGTAGGACCAGTCACGCCCGTAGCTCCTGTAGGTCCGGTAACACCTGTTGATCCTGTGGGTCCAGTAACGCCCGTAGCCCCAGTTGGTCCAGTCACACCCGTAGTTCCTGTTGGTCCTGTAACTCCAGTTGCACCTGTAGGTCCTGTCACACCCGTAGCACCGGTGGGACCAGTTCTACCAGTAGGTCCGGTAGGACCAGTAACACCTGTCGCACCTGTTGGTCCAGTAACTCCCGTACTACCAGTAGGACCGGTTACTCCGGTACTTCCGGTAGGACCTGTAACTCCAGTTGCTCCCGTGGGTCCGGTAACACCTGTTGCTCCTGTGGGTCCAGTAACGCCCGTAGCCCCAGTTGGTCCAGTCACACCCGTAGCTCCTGTTGGTCCTGTGACTCCCGTTGCTCCTGTGGGACCTGTAACCCCAGTCGCACCTGTAGGACCAGTAACTCCAGTCGCTCCCGTGGGTCCGGTTACTCCAGTCGCTCCTGTAGGACCTGTAACTCCAGTTGCTCCCGTAGGACCTGTAACTCCAGTCGCACCCGTTGGTCCAGTCACGCCTGTTGCTCCCGTAGGACCAGTTACGCCCGTACTACCAGTAGGACCTGTAACGCCCGTAGCTCCTGTTGGTCCAGTAACTCCCGTAGCTCCTGTTGGTCCTGTGACTCCCGTTGCTCCCGTGGGTCCTGTTACGCCCGTAGCACCTGT
>CAZSLG010000002.1:0-1271 GCA_964607745.1 uncultured Gammaproteobacteria bacterium
GCGGTGAATACGTTCTCGCCTCTTGCACACACTGCCCGTCAAATCAGCAAAGTTGGGGGTACCCAAAATTCCGGTTTCCGGGACTAAGGTAAATCCAGCGATGAGGGTTAAGTCGTAACAAGGTATCCGTACTGGAAGGTGCGGATGGATCACCTCCTTTGAGGTTTTTTCCGATGTCAAAATCGGAACATCTTCAAAACCTTTCTGGTACTGATAATTTTGGCTAAAATAAAGTGAACGGTCTTAAAATCCCCCCTTGGAAACTTGGGGGATTTTTTGTTTCGAGGGTATATAATAGAAAGCTTCGACTAAACTAAATATGACCCGAAAAATAAACCCTCTTAAATTACCTAAACATATTGCCATTATCATGGATGGAAATAGACGGTGGGCAAAACAAAAAGGATTACCGGATGGAAAAGGGCATGAAGCCGGAGCGGCCAATTTACAAAAGATCGTGGAATATTGTCGGGATATAGGGATAAGACATCTAACGGTTTACGCCTTGTCAACAGAAAATTGGCGAAAGAGGGCACCAATGGAAGTGAAGGGGTTATTTCAATTGTTAATAAGAATTGTTCGAGAAAAAGCGGAGCAATATCGAAAATCGGGAATAAAGTTTTTTGTCCTAGGAAATTTCCAGGCCTTCCCCTTTAAGGTGAGAGATGCAATAAAAAAAATCTTATCCTTGGCAATTGTGGAAGAAAAAATTCAGTTTAATATTGCTTTAAATTATGGCGGCAGGGATGAAATTGTAAATGCAATCAAAAGAATGGTTAAGGATAAAATTCCGGCTGATAAAATTGATGAAAAATTGGTATCGAATTATTTATATACCAAGGACCAACCGGATCCTGATTTGATTATCCGACCGGGCGGAGAATTGAGATTGAGTAATTTTTTACTATGGCAAATGTCCTACGCCGAGCTATATTTTACTGATATTTTATGGCCGGATTTTTCACCAAAAGAGCTGGAAAAAGTACTTATCTGGTATCAACAGAGAGAAAGAAGAATGGGGAGATAATTTATTGTTTAACCTCTGGTTTAACAATTTCTACATTTAAAGTTAATCCTGGAGATATTGCTACGCCGTTTATTCTAACTAATCTCGGCATATCACACGATCCATCATCAAACACACCATTAATAACACGAGCACCAACTGGAAAATCCTGACCTTCGGTTTTAATTGGGCTTAATAAAGAATATTGAATATCCCGTTCTAATTGAAATGCTTTTATTATTGTCACCGTAAAAATAACAAATAA
>CAZSLG010000002.1:1281-30059 GCA_964607745.1 uncultured Gammaproteobacteria bacterium
ATCATATCACAAAATCTTGACTCCGAGAAGAACTTCGATAATTTGGACGGCAAAAAAGGAAACGAAAATGATTAAGAACCCGATGAGTCCGGCAGTGATTTTGCCATAACCGGCTTTGGTTTTGGCGGCATCACCGGCAGCAGTCATCAGAGCAACCCCACCAGAGATAAGGGTAACTAAAAGTAAAAGTCCTGCGGCTACATAAACATAGGGAAGAATTTGGGAAATTAGATTACCCAAAGAAGGAAATTTGGTGGCCAGAGGGTCGGGAGGCAAAATTGTAGCCATATTCTAAATTCCGGGAATTTTTAAAATATCTAAAGTTATGAGTCGAAGCAAAAATATGGCAAAAAGGGAAACGAGAAGTCCCATAATAGCCGAAGTGACAGTTTCCTTGGCTCCCTGAAGAGCCTTAGGGTCACCTTGGGAAGTGCCGATTAAGATAAAACCATAAACCATCAGAAGAAAGGCGAGAGTGCCAGCAATTCCAAAAAGATAGGGTAAAATCCAGGCAATAAATTTATCCATTTCTACCGGAATGCAGCCGAGAGCAGTATTAATACTGGTTTCGCCGGCACAAAAAACTTCGGTTTTGGCAAGAACGGCCGGAGCTGCTGAAAGAGCTAGAAAAAAGGAAAACAAAAGTAAGCCAAAACTGAGCTTAAACATGTTCATAGTATAGCAGATGCTAGAATTGATAAGTGAAAATTCTTTTGGTTTTTCTGGCAGTGTTTGGTTTATGGAGTAGTCCGGTATTGGCCGATGAGTTGGCAGATATTGAAAAACAAATTGCGGCTATTGAAGCTTCAATGACCCCTTTAAAAAAAGAATCGGCGGGTTTAAGTCAAAAAATTACTGCGGCTAAAGTACAAATAGTAGCAGTAGAAAAACTAGTAGCAAATTTGACAGTAAAAATGATTGATCAGGAAGCTGATTTGGAAGTTCAAAAAGTATTATTGGCTGAAAGAGTTAAGAGATATTATATTAATTCCAAACGGTATTCTCCCCTACTGATGTTGTTGGCCGGAGGTGAAGGCAGCGGACTGTTGCGTCAATATGCCTTGGTTAAGGCGGTAATTACTCAGGATAAAAACCAAATTCAAAAATATATTTTAGATATAAATACCTTGACGGCCAATAAAGTCAGACTGGAAACAGAAAAAATAAAACTTTCCAAATTAAAAACAGATATGGAAAATAGGTTTGGATTTTTGTCTAAAGAGATTTTAAAAGCGGAAACATATAAGGCAGAGCTTAGCCGGAAGCAGCAACAATTAATTGCTGAAAAAACAGCTATGTTTACTACCAGTGTGGGTGAAGCCGGAATTAGCGACGATCCAAATAGCAGTATTGGTTATAATCCGGGTTTTAGTCCGGCATATGCCGTATTCTCTTTTGGGGCACCTCACCGAAAAGGAATGAGTCAATATGGAGCTTATGGCCGGGCAAAAGCAGGACAAAATTTCGAAACCATACTTAGGACTTATTACGGAGACATTCGGATAGAAAAACAGGAAACCGACAGATCAATTAAAACGTCAGTGGGGACCCTACCTTTTGAAAGTAATTATTTAGTAGGGATTGCGGAAATGCCTTCAGGTTGGGGGGATAAGGGTGGTTATGAAGCTCTCAAGGCTCAAGCAATAGCAGCCCGAACTTATGCTCTGTCTTATACCAATAACTTATCGGGGTCAATCTGCGTAACTGAGGCCTGTCAGGTCTATAAGCGTTCAAGATATGAGAGTCCAGGGACGTGGAAACGGGCGGTGGAAGAAACAAAGGGGATGGTGGCGGTCAGTAACAAAACCGGAAAAATATTTTCGACCATGTATGCATCAACTTCAGGAGGAGCAACCTATGGTTATACATCGGTGGACCACAATACTCCCCAAGTCTGGGATACTAACTGCGGTAACTTTAGCTGTTGGCCGGGAGAGGCCTATGAAAAATCAGCCGGTTCTTCCTGGTTTTATAAGGGGTGGTATAAAACCAGAAGTAATTTAACTTGTGGGCGAAGTCATCCCTGGTTAACTGAGACAGAATTTTCTGATCTAATAAATGCCGTGATTTATTATGTCAAAACCAAAGATACAACCCACTTGTCCCAATATGAAACCGGGGGGTGTTTTGGAGGCAGGGATCCGGACGCCTGGAGTCCGGAAGAACTAAGACGACAGGTGGGCGATAAAGGAGGTCCAGTTAGTAAGATAAACAGCGTGGCGGTGGAATATTCAACCGGTGGGGTAACCAAAAGCGTCAAGATAAATACTGATAAGGGTGAGTTTAATTTCAACGCTGAAGATTTCAGGCAAGCATATGTTTTGAGAGCCCCCGGAGCGATATCAATCAAATCCAGTCTGTTTAACCCTGAGAAAAAATGATTTTGGTTTATGCATTTTCTAATAGATGGGGAACGAATATTGCCCGAAGAACTTTAGGTGAATTACAAAAAATACTAATATGTCGGGGAGAGATAAATTATCAGGTAATTTTTTTTCATCCTCGAACTTTTTTTAATAAATATATTAAAAATACTCAATATTCCCTGATTATTGGTTTGGGAGATTTTTGGGGAGAGGGCGAGAAGATTCGAATTGAAACGGCAGTAAAAAATGCCTATGGACAGGAGACAATCTATCCCTTGGCGCCGATTAGATTAGAGGTTAGTATGCCTGATTTGGAAATATATGATCCAAAAGTCTTTAGTATCAGCGAAAACATGGGGACTTATAACTGTAATTGGTTGGTATTTATGACTCAACTCCAGTTTAGTCAACACCAGAAAACGGGAAAACAAATATTTTTTCACTTGCCCAAGAGGGCAGCGGCAACAATAATGGCTAAAAATATCTTTTTAGTATTGAGAGCTAATTCGATGTTAAAATAAGCCATGAACAGATCCAGTAATTTAGACACAGTGGCTCCCGACGACAAAGTGGTGGAGGTAAAGATAATCAAATCTAGGAGTCCGGTGGATCCGGAGCTGAGACAAAAAGTTTATCAAATTTTAGGGAAAACAAAACATCCTCTGTCTTCTTTTCTGGTTCGTCCCCATGTGTTTACATTTAAAGAAAAAGATGAGGAGGAGGAGATATTGGTGGCGATGAGACCCCACTGGATGACTAACGTAGGCTGGATACTAATCGCCGCAGCGATGGTGTTGGGACCGACTCTACTGAAATCAGTCGCCCTGCTGAACGGTTTGCCAGTGAAATACCAAATATTGGGAGGGCTGTTTTGGTATCTGGTGACTTTCGCTTTTGCTTTTGAGAAGTTTTTGTCATGGTATTTTGACGTGTATATAATTACTGACGAAAGAGTGGTGGATATCGACTTTAACAATCTTTTAGATAAAAAGTTTTCTGAGGCCAAATTATCAATGATTCAGGATGTAACTTCAAGACAGATCGGAGTAGCTCAAACGATGTTTAATTACGGGAGTGTTTTGATTCAAACTGCGGCGGAGGTAAATGAACTTCGCTTTGACAATATCCCCAATCCGGAAAAGGTGGTAAAAGTTCTAAAACTAATGCGGGAAGAAGAAGATATTGAGGCAATTGAAGGGAGGGTAAAATAATGTTTGGAGTAGAAAACGTATTAACAATAACGGTGAAGGTAATGGCGGTGGTGGGAACGATAATATATTTTATTTTCTCTTTGGTGGTTGTCAAGCAGGTGACGGCAATGTCTCATAACGTCAAAGACAAGTTTAATGGGATTTTGATCGTTTTTTCCTACATTCATTTGTTGTTTTCGGTATTGCTGATGCTGCTAGCCTGGATGCTACTGTAGTATGATGAATTGATGCATTATATTTGCCGATCAGTGTTGGGAAGTTTGGGGGATAATTGGTGGGGTTCGTTTTGGGAATACGAAACTCCTCAGGGGAACGAACATCTGTTTGGACTAGTAACAATCGAGGGAGACAATGCCGGGCAAAGAGGGCGGGTGTTGATTGAGAGAATAAATAACAATTATTCTTCCGGTGAAGTGGGGAATCTAGGGGGTAGTGAGGGGTGGATGGCGATGGTGGTTACTCCTGAAAATGTGGTAATAAGAGGAGAAGGAATCCGGGCATATTTAATCAGGGAAGAAAAAATGGCCTTGGTTTTCGGGGGAGGAAAGGCCGTAGGCGGAAAAATAAATGAAAAGGACAGGTTTTTGCTGATTTCGGAAAAATTGGAAAAGGTGATAACCGATGAAAACTTAAGACAGATATTGGCGGAAAAAACGGTCGATGAGGTGGCGGAAAAAATAATAGAACAAATAGTGTCAAGAGAAGATCAAGCGGGTTTGGGCGGTGTCCTAATTGAGATAGGTTTAAATAATATAGTTTTGGAAGAACAAATTGAGGCAATTAAACCGAAGCGGAAATTTCCAAAAATAAGAATCCCAAAAATCAAATTGGGTTGGCGATTTTGGGAAAACGGAGTTAATAACAAGTTGAACCTTTGGATCTCGGTGATAATACTGATGCTGTTGGGTATGGGTATAGTACTTGGTTACCGGAGAAAAATGAGTACAAAAGTACCGAGTTTGGAAACAGAAAAAACGGTTGGAGAAAAAACAAAAATTATTGAAAGTCTGGAATATGAATTTGTTTATAATACCGAGTTGACCGGAAACACCGGAAAAAATTATGAGAACATGGTGGTTGGGGGAGATTGGGCTTATATTACCGACAGGGGGAGTGGCCGGACGGATCGAATAAATTGGAAGCTAAAGTCAGCGGAAAAAATACTGGAAGATGAAAAAATTAAAGGAATAAGCGAAATAACACTTGATAATAATAAGTTGTTGGCATTTGATGGTTTAAGTGTCTGGGAAATAAAAAAAGACGGAGCTAAAGAGGTGGGAAAAGTGAACCAAAAAAATTTAATTAAACTTCGGGGATGGAATGGGGGGTGGTATTTTTTGTCCAGTAGTGGAGAAATTTGGAAAATGAATAGTACCGGAGGGACAACCAGGTGGACACAGGCAGGAGAGGGGTTGATAAGCGACGCTAATGATTTGGCTATTGATGGAAAAGTGTGGGTAAGTAACGCTTCGGGAGAAATCAAGCAGTATCTGACGGGAAAACTTGATGATTGGAAAACAGCAACAATGCCGACTGAATTAAATTTTATTAGAGTGCTGGTACGGGCTGAGAGTAAGGAGGTGGTGTTAGTGTCAAGAAAGATGCTTTGGTCTTACGATAAGGAAAAGGGAACACTGCTTAAAACCTATGATTTAGAAAAAGTGGGTATTAAGGATGCGGCCATGACAGACGATAGTAAGGAAATAATTGTATTAGGGGCAGATTCTCGAATATATAAGGTAAAATTGAAGGGTGAGATACTTTAATAAAGACAGTTTGGATTATGAATTTTCTGACAAATTTGAGGCGGGGTTGGTGTTGTCGGGAGCCGACGCTAAAGCCCTGCGAGTCAACGGAGTCCAATTCAAGGGTACCAAGGTCGAAGTAATTAACGGGTTGCCATCAGTGTTTAACCTGACAATTACTCCCTATAAATACGCCCAAAATGTTGAAGTTGATAAAAGCAGTGAGAGGAAACTGCTACTTTCCCAAAAAGAAATTGCTAAATTGCAAAGTCTGCGACATCAAAAATATATGCTCATCCCTATCGCTATTTATCTAAAAGGCCGATGGTTTAAGATGGAGGTGGGGGTGGGGCGGAAAATGAGAAAATTTGAGAAGAGGGAGAAGATAAAGAAGGAAGAAATGAAAAGAGATATTAGATAGTGCGGAGATGCTCGGGAATGACCCGAGGTCCAAAGTCGAATTTAAAAAACGTCTACAAGCTTATTTTTTTGAAAACGTCGGTTTGGCGGGGATATTACTCCCCTCTTAAGTCTTTGGAAAACCGAGATTCTAAAGAAAGCATTTCAGATTAGTTGACACTAATTAAACTGTCCTGAAAAAACGGTTTAACTAATGGTTTCTTTAGCAAACAGCACCAACAAAAGCTGGAGCAGCTTGTCCTTGAAAACCGAAGCCTTCGAAGGACCTAGCTAAATCAACACCAAATTTTTTAATTTTGGCATGTGTTTTTGATCATGTTTTCGACTACTGATCAAAGTCGGCTTGCAGTTTTTTAAAGTACGGGCTCTGTCAATTCAAGACATCTCCAAGACTTTGATTATAGCAGTTTTAGCGGTATTTTTCCAACTTTGTAGACGTTGAGGTAATTTAAAACCAAAATATTGATTCCGAGGCCAAAAACGGCTGAAAATTGTTCGAAATAAAATTTAATGACTGCGCCAAGAAAAATATTTAATAATAAAGAAAAGCGGAAAAGTCGAAGACCAGCTAGGTGTCGGCGGGAGAGATAAAAAAACCACCCCAAAATTATTAATAGAGAGGGGAGTAAGTCGATAATTATTTTTAAATACACCATGTGAAAAGCCGGATGAATAATTGAAATGGAGAAAAGATCAATTAATTTGTCGATGGCATAATAAAGGGAATAGAAAAAGAGAGCGACAAAAATAGGTTTGAGGCGAGCAGCTTTGTGGGTTAAAGATAAAAGAAGGTTAAATTTGGGAGGGCGGGGTGGAAAACGGGTTTGGAGAAAACGATAAAGAAGATAGAGCAAGACAAAGGAAATATAAATATAAATAATAGCCGGTTGATACCAATAGTTATTATCGCGGGTGATGTATTTGCCGATTTCATCGATAAATACACCCCAACCTAAACCGCCAATAACAGCGCAGTGCTTTAAAATAAGTGACGGGGGGAAAAGAAAAATTAAAATAAGAGCTAAAAACATAAGTAGACCTCCCCAGAGAACATGGGCGATGTGCATCGAACCAAAACTAAGTTGAAAATTGTTAGTCAAGTGAAGAAAGAGACGGGTGACTAAAACAGAGACGATGCCGGAAATCATAAAAATTAAGATGTTGTTCGGAGCAGATTTTTGAAGATGGAAACGAGCAGTCATAGTGGTATTTTAAATCATGGGAATAATAATTGATTGGGTATTTCCCAAAAAGTGTCTGGGGTGTGACGTAAACGGAAATTATTTGTGCCTAAAGTGCCAAAAAGAGACTAAGAATCTGGGAGTAAGTTATGACGATAAAAGATTGGAGGGGCGAATTGGATTGTTTAAATATGACGGAACAACAAGAGAGATTATTAGAATGATTAAATTTGATTTTGTTGGTGATGCAATCAAAGAAACCGGAAACTGGATGGTGGCCACCCTAAAAAAGGATTATCCGAATGTGGTGACCACCTGGAAAAAAGAAAAATATGTGATGATACCAGTCCCCCTTCATTGGCGGCGGGAAAATTGGCGGGGATTTAATCAATCGGCTGAATTGGCTAAAGTAATTGGCAATAAATTAAAAATTGAAGTAAACAAAGATCTGGTGATAAGGAAAAAAAATACCAAAAGTCAGGCGTTACGACAAAGGGGGCAAAAAAGTTCTAATATGGAAGGAGCTTTTAAAATAATTGGAAAAGTTCCAAAAAAGATTATTATTTTTGACGATGTCTGGACCAGTGGAGCAACCATAAAAAGTATGATAAAAATACTTCCCTGTAAAACAAAGATCTGGGTGCTAACTTTAGCTAGTGGAGGGTGATTTAGGGAGGTTGCCGGAGATGGTACGGTTGCCGACGATTTGTTCGGGGGTTTTGGGTAATTCCGGTTCGGGAAGGGCCTCGAGTACTTCGGGGGGAGCGGCCTCAACCGGGGTTAGAGAACTAAGATAAAAATTATCCACAAAGAGACCATGTTGGGTGAGAGAGTCGCGCAATTCCTGTTTAACTTCATCCTCAATGTGGCTACGATCGGTAGACAGAGACATATTGAGGGAATGGTTGGTGATAACCTTACGAATCCGGCTTCTAGTGACAGGCCGAACCACCTTGGAAACAAAGTTTTCACCAATATTTTGCCAGATTTCCGGCAATCTTTCAGTATCAAGTTTGATTAAAACAGTAGCTTCAACAGCGACAAATTTATTGTCGGAAGTAACGGCATGAATAACTTCATCACCCATAATTTCTTTGTTGTCTTTAAGAGTGACATCTTTACTGATAGTGTATTCAATTAACTGGGCGTTAAAGAGTTTGACCCGATGAATTATGGGAAGTTTTAGGTGCATTCCCGGATACCAGACATTTTTAAGAACTCCGCGGAAGATATCGTAAATACAGCCGACATGACCCGGGGGAACAGTAACAATAAAGCCGCCGACAACTTCGTCAACAAAAAGGGAAACGAGTAGGTTATCGATTGACGCCATAAGTAGCCTAAATTATAGCATTAAAACCAGAGGCAATACCTGACAGTACAGCCCGAGGATCGTCACTTAAAACAAAGGCACTAGATAACATAACAGCTTTTGCCCCCATTTTTAGGCTAATTTCAACATCCTCTCGGTTTTTAACACCGGCACCGACAATTAGGGGAAGATCCTGACATAAAGTGGCTAGTTTTTGAATACTTTGAGGGTTTTTAGTGGCGACTGATTCATTTTCACTAGCTATTAACTCGGGTGGTTCAAGCAAGATATAATCAGGCCTGGCTTTTATTACCCACTTCTCGGCTTGACTTGGCGATTTGACACAACAACAAAGAGTAAAACCGGGGGGGTTATTTTTTATGATTTTAAGGACCGTACCTTTGGGAACAGAGTGTTCGGAGTGGTTTAAGAGACTGCCTTTTATGTCTAAGGCAAGGGCTTGTTTGGGGGAAATAAAACCGGAGTGTTTACCGTCGGAATATTGGTCGACATTTTGTAACCAAACTTCAACTCCGGTTTCCCGGGAAATCCTTAAAGCATCCAGGGCAGAAGTAGTCACAATGGTTCTTATTTTATATTTATCACCAATATCTTTAACAATTTTGGCAAGTTTTATTGCACCATTACCGAAGGTTTCAGAGTAGATTTTAAAATTAACCAGAATCATTTCAGCTTATATTTTTGGATAACCTGATTTATACCTGACCGAAGATCAGTCATGATGGTAGAAGGGTCGGCATTCTTAAGAGCGATGGAATTAATGGCGTCGGCAAAATATTTAGAAAGTTCGGTATTGAGACCGGCGTCAAAGGTTCGGGAAGATAAAAGTCCTGATTCGGCGTTATTGGCAACAGAAATAAATGGTTTTATTTTAAGATTGCCTGAGAGGGAGTTGCCCATACTTATACGGGGATAGATCTCACCAAAAGAACGGGTTTGGGAGGCGGCGGTAAACATTTTTTCAAGGACTTCTTTGGTGGATAAATATTCCAAAAACTTCCAGGCTTCTTTTTGGTGACTGCTTTTATTGTTAACTCCCTCCACCCAATAGGAGGCCCAATGGATATTAGTGATCTCGACATCAGAGCTGGGGGCGGAACCATTTGGGAACGAAAGAATGGGCAGTTGAGGAACGGTGGTAATAGCAAAATTGAGAGATGGGTTTAGCTCTTCGATATTAAAAACCCTCCAGGAGGGGGCAAAGTAAAAGGCGAGTTTACCCTCAGCGAAGGCCTGGGTCGAAGGAGGCATGGACTCATCCCAAGTTTTGTACTTGGTGGAAAAATCAGCGTAGTAGGAAAGAACGCCTTTAACGTTTTCATCGTTTTTGGAATCATCTTTAGTAAAGTCGGCACCATTTTGCTTGAGAATAATGCCGACAATGTCGCTCCAGTGGTCAACGTTATCAGTCAACCCCATAGCGACACCGGCAATTTTTAACCGACCGTTGTTATCAAAAACAGTTAAATTGCTGCCAATGGTTTGGAGATCCCACCAGGTCTTAGGAAGGGAAGCTTGGGACTTTTCGATCAAATCCTTGTTATAAAAAAGACAGAGACCGTCATACATTAAAGGAAGAGCCAGATAGCGGCTATTCATTTTTAGATCATTTTTGTAGACGGAATAATAATCAGAGTCAAGACCAATGGACTTAACTGTGGTATCAGGAACCGGAGCCAAAGAATCGACAAACATTGGTAACCAAGATGAGTGGAGACGGAAAATGTCGGGAACTTCGTCGACAGTTGAATCTTTGGTCAGACGGCCAGACAAACGGGAACGGTAATCATTTTTTTGCTGGGTTTTGTAATTTATTTTAATATTAGGATTTTTGGCTTCAAAATCAGCGATAACACCCTCAAGAAGTGAACGATCTTCCCAAAGCCCCCAGTAATTAAGAGTAACCACTTTCCCTGGTTTTCCGGAAAGGGTTGGAATTAAAACTTTTATGACCACAAATAGAAGTAAGGCGACTAATATAATAATGGTTAGGGGAATAACAAAAACTGGTAGGGATTTTTTACGGGGGGAGGGTGAAGATGAGGAAAAGCCTGTTGATGGTGGAGAGGTGGGGGGTGAGGTATCCGCTGCAGCCGGAGCTTCGACGGACGAGCCGGAAAGACTTTGGCGTGGGGGAAGCGGGGAAGAAATATTTTGATAATCCATTGTTTAATTATAGTATATTAGAGTCATGAGAATTAAGGTATTTACTGACGGGGGCGCTCGGGGAAACCCGGGGATTGCCGGATGCGGAGTGGTGGTAAAAGATGAAAAAGAAAATATAATTTATGAGGAAAGTGCGTTTTTAGGAGTTAAAACAAACAATGAGGCGGAATATTTGGGTTTGATTACAGCCTTAACTTGGATAAATAACCAAAGTGACTTGGAGGTTGAGTTGTATTCCGATTCGGAACTGTTGGTCAGACAAATGAGAGGTGAGTACAAAGTTAAGGCGACAAATTTGAAAGACCTCTGGTTAACTGCAAAAAATTTATCCAAGTCAATTAAAATTAAATTTATAGAAATTAGTCGAGAGTTAAATTTTGAAGCCGATGAGTTGGCTAACTTGGCGATGGATAGAGAAAGATGAGAAAAAGAAAAATATTGGTAGGCCTGATTATTACAGTTTCAATTTTGGGAACGATACTGTTTCTACCACTAGCTTTGGCTTTTGGAAAAAGCGGACGGGACACTAAGGTTCTCGGAAAAGACTTTTCAATGTTGTCAAAAAGAGAAATTCTTGGGAGGTTGGATAGAGACTTTCCGCTGGTGGGAACTATAAAACTAAACGAAAAGATGACCGAAGATAGCCGACTATTTAGCATTGAATTATCATCAATTTCGGCCGAAATTAATAAAGAAAAAATGATATCAGATTTACTTTATCGAAGAATAAATCAAGGGTTATTAAAATATATAGGTGCCTTTTTTCAAGGGCGTGATTTTAAGTTGGAAATAAAATGGGATGATTCAAAATTTGACAAAGAGATAGATAGGATAGCGTCACAGATTGAAAAACCGTATATTCCCTCAGAGCTTCTGATCGAAAAAGGAGAAGTAAAAGTTAAAGACGGACAACTGGGAAAAAGAGTAGATATAAATATATTAAAAGAAAATATTTTGAAAATAATTACCGGGTATAACCTTGATAATCGGGTGGAAATTCCAGTAGAAATAATTGGGTTTTTACCCGAAGCGGATATAAAGTCAGAGGTAATTAAAAAAGCTTCTAAGCTAATAAATAAAAAAATTATTTTGACTTGGGAAGAAGAAAAAAGTGAGGTGGAAAAAGCAGAGATAATTAACTGGATTGGGTTTGGAGATGGGTGCAACTTGAATAAAATTTCCGGATTTGTGGAAATTTTTGGCAACAGTATTAAACGGGAACCGAGAGAGGCGGTATTTAAATTTGAAAACGGGAAGGTGGTGGAGTTCGAGGCCTCGAGGGATGGTTTTTTAATTGACAGTACCAAATTAAAAGAAACACTTTGTCGGGAAATAAGTAACCGGGAAGAAAGTGAAAAAAAAGAGATAGTGGTGGAACTTCCCCTAATTCTAATAGCACCAAAGATTAATACTGGGTCGGTAAATGATCTCGGAATAAAAGAACTTTTAGGCAGAGGTACTTCGAGTTTCCGTCATAGCAGTACTATTCGAAACTTTAATGTGGAAAAAGGATCGTCAATTGTAAATCGGATTTTGGTGGCGCCTGACGAGACATTTTCTTTTCTGAAAGCTTTGGGAGAAGTAACGCTGGATAACGGATACAAAAAGGCATATGTAATTAAGAAAGGTAAAACTGAGCTGGACGTAGGTGGGGGGGTTTGTCAGGTGTCGACTACATTCTTTAGGGCAATTTTAGACGCGGGGTTGGATATTACCGAAAGACACGCCCATGCTTATCGGGTGTCCTATTATGAGGAAGACAGCCGGCCGGGGTTTGATGCGACGGTATTTATTCCTTCACCGGATTTAAAATTTATCAACGACACTGGCCACCATCTGTTGATTCAAAGTATTTACGACGGAAAAAATAAAAAATTAACTTACGAAGTATACGGCACCAGTGACAGCAGAAAGGTGGAAATCAATAACTACCGACAATGGGATGCCCAACCGGCACCACCCGATGTGTGGATAGATGATCCGACACTGGAACCAGGAAAAGTGGTTAAAGATGAGAGTAAAGTACCGGGGTTGAAAGCTTCATTTGAGTGGAAGGTAACCAAAAACGGTGAGGTCTTACATCAAAAAACTTTCACCAGCTCTTATGTTCCTTGGGCAGCAGTGTACCGACGAGGACCGGGGCAATAAATTATTTATATTGATCATTGTCCCAGTTTTTAGGATTATCTTTTATATATCGTTTGATAGCGAAATATTCTTTTTCGCTTCTGATTATTTTGTCGTAAAATCTAGATTGCCAGCCAAAGAATAAACGGCGTTTTTGGCAACATGATGAAACTGAAGCCTTAAATAATTTGATTACGTTAGGAATTGTTTCGATGGATTTTATCGACATCTTTTGTAGAGACGCACCGCGTGCGTCTCTTTCCTCATTCCCGATTTCGTTGTGGTGAGTATGTAAGTTATCGGGTAAGCCGATGTAGTTGAGACGCGGGTTTGGGGGATTGAGACGCACACAGTGCGTCTCTACGAAATTGTTTATTAAAACCTGGATTAACAAATGAATATGATTGGGCATAATAATATGTTCAGATAACTTAACGTTCTTTCTAATTACGAAAGTTTTTAATAATTCTTGCTTTGCAATAATTCCCCTATCGGACAAATTCATACGGTCATTAATTATTTTTCCAAAAAAATTGTTGTGATTTAGGGTACAAATAGTGATAAAGTAATATCCCGGAGTGCAGTAATCCCAATTCAAAAGACGGGCTGATTTAACCCGGTACTTTTCAGCAAAGAAATTAGGATTATCAATAATTGTTGAACAGCGTAGAGACGCACTGTGTGCGTCTCTTTCTTGATACATTTAGCTTTGAATAGCTAAATTGAAGGTATTTTCCAAAAGAGAAATGATGGTCATGGGACCAACACCACCGAAAGTAGGGGTAATATAAGAGGCTTTGGGGGAGACACCGTTAAAATCGATATCACCGCCGCCGACATCGACAGCGACAATCCCCTCTTTGACCATGGGGCCGGTAATTAAATTTTTTACACCGGTAGCAGAAATCAGAATATCAGATGTCAGAGTGACAGACTCCAGGTTTGGAGTAAATTCATTACAAAGAGTTACTTTGGCATCAAGCTTTTCAAGTTCAATTTTTAATGGTTGACCAATTAATAAACTATCGTTGATAATAATTATATTTTTTCCCGATAAGGGAATATTATATTCCTCTATCAACCGGATAATGCCCTTGTCAACGGCTGGAATAATACCCGATGTCGGATTAAGCCCATCGGCGTCCTTAAAAGGAGAGATTTGGTTTAGTAAGAAAGAAGGATCTTTGGTTTGAGGTAAGGGTAATTGAAGAAAAAAGGCGGTAACTGAGTCGTCGTGATTGAGTTTTTGAATCAAGGTGGCAATGTCGGTTATGGGGGTATCAGCCGGTAGATAGTGGAGTGGGCCGCCGATACCAATACTGCCAGCTTTGGCCTGTTTTAGGGCAACATACTTTAAAGATGAGGGATTATCGCCAACTAAAATAATGTCTAAATTAATTGGTTTATTAATCTTTGAAATTTTGATTCGAAGATCGCTAAGAATTTTTTCGGAGAGGGTTTTGCCGTCAAGAAGAATCATATTTTGGTTAGAACTTCGCAACCGGAATCGGTAACCAGAATAGTATGTTCGAATTGGCAAGAGAGGGAGCCATCAATGGTCCGGACAGTCCAGCCGTCAATGGCATCGATGTTGATTTTCCAATTCGGTGAAGCGTTAATCATTGGTTCGACGGTAAAAATCATGCCGGGTTTTAATAGAAGATGATTTTGAGAAGTATTGAAATGAAAAACAAAGGGATCTTCGTGGAATTTAAGACCGACACCGTGGCCACCGAGCTCCCGAACCGGAGAAAAACCTTGGGAAGTGACAAAATCCTCAATGACTTTTCCAACAACTTCATTAAGATACTTTCCGGGTTTAATAGCGGTAATGGCTAAATTTAATGCCTGTCGAGTTCGGTCGATTAAAAGTTGGGAGGAGGCAGATATTTGGCCGACAGGAAAGGTGGCCGAAACGTCACCATAGAAGCCATCAAGAATAGTGGTGATATCAAGATTAATAATGTCACCTTCTTTTAAAATTGCTTTTTCAGAAGGAATTCCGTGACAGACAACGTTGTTAACCGAAGTGCAGATACTTTTAGGAAAACCGCCGTAATTTAAGGGAGCGGGAATAGCATTATGTTTAACAATGAATTGGTGGGCTAATTGATTCAATTTTTCAGTGCTGATACCGGGTTTGACGAATTGAGAGAGATATTTCAGGGTAGCGGCGGCTAATCTTGACGACCGTCGAATCCCTTGGATTTGTGGGGGAGTTTTGATGATAATCACGCTTGATTATAGCGCAAAATTAGCGTAATTTTTGATTTTGAATCATTAATTCTGCAATGAATATTCCTTCTGCGGGTAGGTGGCGTCGAGATTGACGGTACCACCATTAAGATCAAGGGAGCGGATTTGGAGATTGGGAATAGAGTTTAAACGAGAGTCGGCAAAGCTGACGATATAACCAATATTTTGACTGACAATAGATTGGGGGATTTTAATCCGGCCGACTTCGATGGTTTGAGGGCTAAGGGTGACGTGATTGTTAATTACACTTACTTGCCCCTTGAGATAAAAGGGAGGATTGAGACCTATATGATAATCGGAAATAGCCTTTTTGATTTCGTCGGTAGAATAAGAAAAAGATATTAGCGACAAGAGCTTATTAACATCCAGAGTACCCGAGGCTTCGCCGGTGCCGTCAGAATTAATTTTTAATTGAACATTACTAAATGGTTTGTAAACATATTTATTGGAGTTGTTGATGGCAGTGATTTCACTACTGGTAAAAGAGGTTTTGATTTCTTGTTTACCTTCGTATCGAAGCGGTTCCTGACCCGGGGTGACAACAATTGCCGCTGAAGGGACGCCATTTTTGGTAGTAGCAGTAATAACGTCTTGGTCAGTATATTTGATACCCAGGTCTCGAGGTTTACCAGTGGTCAGATAGACAAATGCCAGAACCGGAATGGCCATAATAATAATTAGAGCGACAACAATTCGGATGATGGTTTTCATGGGATCATTTTATCATTGATATAATTACCCATGAAACGAAACGACAGTAGTTGGCAAAGAGTGGGGGGATGGTATAACAAAATCGTGGGGGAGAAGGGGCACTATTATCATCAAAAGATAATTTTGCCAAATAGTTTGAGACTATTACAATTAAAAAAAGGAGAGAGGTTGGTTGATGTCGGCTGTGGACAGGGGGTATTGGCAAGAAGTATTCCGGCAGATATAGATTATCTGGGGATTGATTTGGCAAAATCTTTAATTGATGTAGCGACTAAGGAGGACAAAAACCCTCACCATCATTATTTGGTGGCTGATGCGTCGAAGGAAATAAAACTAGGAATGGTGGATAAGGTGGCCATAATTTTGTCGCTACAAAATATCAAGAAACCCTTTGGGGTGATAAAAAACTGTCGAAGCTGGTTAAAAAGTAATGGAAAAATATTAATCGTTTTAAATCATCCGGCTTTTAGAATTCCTAAACATGCTGACTGGATGGAAAAAGACGGCAGACAATGGCGGATAATTGACCACTATATGCAACCATTAGAGATTCCAATTGAGAGCAGCCCCTTTGACAAAAAAAATAACCAAATCAGCCTTAGTTTCCATTACCCACTATCATTTTTTGCCGAAATATTAACCGATAATGGAATGGTGATTGAAACAATTGAAGAGTGGGTATCGGATAAAAAGTCAACCGGAACTAAGGCGGCAATGGAAGATGGGGCTAGGGCAGAGATACCTTTATTTATGGCGATAGTGGCTAAATTCAGTTAAAATAGACCATGAATCGAGATTTGTGGTGGTGGTCGATTATCATAGTAGTCTTGGTTAGTTTGGGGGCGGGCATAATAATAGATGTTAATATCCAAAATAAGCAGTTTACTGTCTGTAAACAGGCGCGAATCCGAGCTTTTCCACCGGAATTTTTTGTTTGGGAAGGAATGCTAAAACTTAATAGCGCCGGACTTTACCAACCGAAATGTTTATGAGCGAAGGTGTAAAAAGGTGGGGTGATATTTTAAGTTTGGAGAACTTAGAAGAGGCGATACCACGTCTTGATAGGGCAAGCTTTGTCAAAGGAAACACACCATTGGGATTGGTTCTGGAGGGGGTTGGTAAATTGGAAATAGCAGGTAAATTAACTACAGAAAAAGCATCGGCTGAAAGAAAAAGACTGAGAAAACTGGCAGGGCAGGAATAGAAGATTTATTGGATGAGGCGGGGTTGGGAATTGAAGTTTATTTCAATGGGAAATAGTTTTAGGTCAACGATTTTGCTTTTGGTCAGGGTTAGGGCGGCGATTTGGGAATGGGAGGTGGCGGCAGACCAGGATTGATCGAAAATAAAATTACCAAAGGAATAAAAAATAGGTTTGTCTTTATAAATTTCGTAATTCTGCCAAACGTGAGGGTGGTGACCATGAATAATATCAGCGCCGGCGTCAATAAGTTGCCTAGCTAAGACTTGGCGCCATTTTTCAGGGTTAGGTAGATACTCATTTCCCCAATGCAGGGAAACTATTAACCAATCGACTGTCGGAGAGTATTTTTTTACCAGAGTAATTATGTCTGGGGGATCTAACTTTGGATAAGTGATGAAATCAAAACCTAAGAAACCGATAGTAATGTCGTTTATATTTTGGATTAAAAAATTATCGTAGAAACTGGGGATGTCGGCTAAATATGATTTGGTTTGAGCCAGACCGGAAATACCGTAATTAAGAATGTGGTTATTATTAAGATTGAAAATAAGTTTATTATCGGCCAGATAGGGTAGAAAACGCTTATCGCCACAGAAGGTAAAGGTACCTGTCTTCCCTTCAGGACAGGGGTCAATTATCGGGCTTTCCAGATTAGCCAAGTTGAAATCATGCGAGCGAAGCCAGGGAGAAATCTTTGAAAAACTCCAAGAGAAATCGCTTTTAGTCCTGGCAGTAGCAGTAATGTGTCGACCGAGACCGAGATCGCCAACTAATCCGAGAGTAACTTGAGAAACGGGAGTAGGGGTTGGAGCGGGAGAAATATAAGGAATGAGAATGGGAGAAGTTTTGGGTGGAAAAATAAAATATAATAAAGGAATAAGAATGAATAATAGGATTGAAAATTTTGTCATACCGGTTTTATTTATTATAGCCTCCGGAATACTCTTGGGTGGTTGTGGAAGTAAGGGGGTAGCCGGGGTGGAAATAATAACTCAACCGATAACCAAGATATTTATTGACGGAAAAGAGGCGGGAATGACTCCATACCGAAATAATACACTTCGGGAGGGAATAATAAACATCCGTTTGGGAGAAGAAGGAATAGGATGGTGGCAAAGAAGGTTGGAATTAAAAAAAAATATTAGTACGGTAATAAATTGGACATTTGATAAAACAGAGAAAAGTTCCGGTGGATATATTTTATCAATGGAAAAACAGAGCTCTAAAAGAGCTAGCCTAATATTGGCCAGTTTACCAAGTGGGGCGGCAGTAAGTATTGGCGGAGAAATGAGAGGTGACACGCCAATGGCTATTTCGGATCTAGGCGAAGGTGATAAAGAAGTAAGTATAATGTTACCTGGTTTTAAAACCATTAGTGTGGGAATAAGGCCGATAATCGGATACAGGATGTTAATTGAAGCAACTTTGGCCAGAGAAGAAAAGATGGCGGCGACACCCGAGTCAAATAACACCCAATTAGCATTGATTGGGGGAACTAAGAAAATAAAAATTTTACCGACAGAAACCGGTTGGTTAAGAGTCAGGACGGGAAGCAACCCAACAAGTCCAGAAATTGGGAAGGTAAAGACCGGAGAAGAATATGAATATTATTCTGAAACAAAAGAGTGGATCGAAATAAACTTTGGCGGGAAAAAAGGATGGGTGGCAACTAAATACGTCGCCAAACTTTAAGGATAAAACCAAAAAACAAAAAAGTAATACCAATAAAAAAATAAAACTTTTGTTGACTATTAAGAAAAAGTGAGATAAATCCAAGAAAGAGTGATAATAACCAGTAGGTGAGAGCAATTTTTGAACGACTCCAACCGCTTTTTAAGAGAAAGTGATGAAGGTGGTCGCTTCCCGGAGAGAAAGGAGAACGACCATTTATGAGTCTTTTTATAAGAACAAAAACAGCGTCAAGCATGGGAATACCCAAAAGAAAGATTAGAGTGGCTAATTTGGCTCCGGAAAGAAGGGATAAAAGAGCCAGAAAAAAGCCGGCTAAGCTTTTACCACTATAACCGGGCATTATTTTTTGAGGGAAAAAATTCCACGGTAAAAAACCCAAATAAGCTCCGGCAACGGCTAAGCTTAAAATGATTACCGGCCACTGAGTAGTATCGGTAGAAAAACGTAACCCCAAAAGACCGATAAATACGGCCGAAATCGCCACAAAACCGGGAAGTTGGCCGTCAACACCTGAAGACCAACCAACAATATTCATGCACCAGATAATCCAGACGAGAGCTAAGAGGTCGGAAAGAATCCAGATTGAATGGATTGATCCAAAAAGATTAAAGGTAATGCTTGGATGTGACAAATCAAAAATTCCTCCCAGGGGGTTGGAAATATAGGCAATACCGATACCGGCGGCGACGACAATTAGAGCCGAAAGAAAGTTGGTTGCCAATCTCAAGACAGGGCTTAGATCAAAAATATCATCGATTAGACCAATAATAAGAGAGACTAGGGCGGCCAGAAAAATTCCCAAGAAATGTTTGTCGGCAGGCAAAAGGAGAAGACAAGAAAGGAAAATACCGAAAAATATAGGAAAACCGCCCCCACGGGGGACAATACCGGTAGCGGTGGCATTGCCGGATTTTTTTTGTTTAAGGCGTGGATCTTCAAGCCAATTGTGAGCGGTAAAAAAGGAAATAGTGACCGGAGTTAGAAGAAAAGTAACCGTAAAGGAAAGGAGCAGGGAAAGAGCAGCAGTAAAAATCATAACCTCTAGATAGCAAGCCTGATAACCTGATAAAGGGAAAGGGAAGCAAAAACTGAAAAAACCAAGGAAAAAACGACAAGTAGCCGGGAAAGAAGTGGCCATTTTAAGTAGATGGTTAGAGCGATGACGTGATTACCAAGACCAATTAGTAGGGAAAAAAAGGGAAGAAGAAAAAGGGCGGTTGTCGGAGCTAACCAAGCCTTTCCCCAAGGTTCTGAAAAAAATAAAGGGATTTCCGGAGGGAGACTGCGGTAGCGAAAAAAAAGATAAGCAAATTGAAAAGTAATAAGTATTATATTCCAACGGAGAAAAATAGAGGAAGTACGGTTTTGCCAAAATTTTCCCATAGCCGACAGAAAGACTGGAACAAAGGAAAAATTCATTGACGGGGAAGAAATAGATAGTAGGGACCGATTTGGTCATCAAGGAAGTAATAATCTTTTAAAAAGAGATCGAGTTTTGGGAAAGGGCGATTCATGGATGAGTTGTAAATGATAGCTTGGGGAAATTTAGCGGTTAACTCCGACATGACTAAGTCATAACCATTGAAATCAAGTACGTGGTAGGCAACCACATATTTGGTGGAAGGGAGACGAGAAGCCAGGGGATAGAGATAAGGTTCGTCTCCCCAAACAAAGATGGAACTTCCCGGGGGAGTTTTTGACTTGATGACACCAGAAAGCTGGTAAATATTATTGACGTTGGCACCAAAATATTGACGGTATTGAAAAAGAGATTCAATTTTGAAAATATATTTAGCAAAGTTTAGATAATAGGGAAAGGTGCGGTAAAAATAAAATTTGTATTTGACAATTGATACCCCCAGAAGAATTAAAACGGATAAACTTAAGTAAAAATTGCGCCGAATGGAAAAAAGGAGGAGTAAAAGTGGGGGAAGAAGTTGAATAAGATAGTGGGGATAGGGTCGACTGGACAATAGAACACCAAAAAGGGTAGCCATAAACCAGGCGGAAAGAAAAAATAATTTTTTGTCCAACAATTTTTTCTTAAATAAAACAAATAAAAATACCCAAAATAAGAACATTAAAACAAGTCTCGAAATTATCCCCCCGGAAGAAGCGGAAGCAGAATGGGTACCGGTAGCCCAGGAACCGAGATAGCCGAAATTTTGGAGAAGGGCGGCAAATAGAAATTGGGGACCAGCTTTTTGAATAACAAAATATAGATAAAACAAGAAAATAGGGAGAGAAAAGGCGAAAATAAATACAATGTAATCTTTTATTTTTTTCAAATTAAATTTATCGGTCACAAAAATAGACCAGCAGAGAAGAAAGAAAAATTCGATAGCTACCGGCACCTTGAGAGTAAAAGCAAGTCCCAGAAGTAATCCAGTGTAAAACAGAAACTTTAGAGAATGGAGGGGTTGATAAAAAAGAAGAAGAGCGGCAAGGGTGGGAAGAAGCATGAATATTTCGGCATTGGCAATATTACCTTCAATTAAGGGAATTGATGAAAAAATAATAAAAACTAGAACGGAATATCGTGAAAGAGACTTTGATAAAAATTTTTGGGAAAGAAGGTAAAAGATGTAAATGGTGGGAATCATCCATAACAGAAGCAAGAGCCGGAATCCCAGAACCTGCCAGCCGGCAGGCAGGTTTGAAGATAGGGTGGCTAAGTAATAAAGAAGGGGTGGCTTGTTGTCATGAATTTGGCTGTAAAGAGTTAACCCGTGATTGATCCCCTGCCCCAAACTAAGATAAACACCCTCATCGCCATACCAATAGGGCTCAAAAAGAGAAGGTAAGCGAAGAAGAAAAAAAAGAAGCCATGAATACCAAAACATTAATTTATTTTACCTTAAATTTTGTAAGGTTTCTTTTCGGTAGTTTTGTACTCGAGATTCTGACCAAAAAGCAAACGAGTGTGGGAGTGGAGACCCGGTAAAACGGCCAAAGTTAGGGTGGCTAGAGGCATAAGAGGCCATTGAAATAGGTTTTTGAGAATATTTTTTAACCCCTTTTTTTGGTCCACAGGCCGAAGTTTCCAATCGAGAATGATTAACACCAAAAGCGGGAACAGACAAATGGTTAGAATAATGTTGGAAATACGTGGTAAGTTGTAACCCAAGGCAGTGTTAAAAAAACGAGGATTGAGAAGAACCGGCAGGGAAGTACCCAGAGTTAAGATAAACCAATTACTGGACCAGATAAAATGAGTCTGAAGGAGTTTAAAAATACGTAGGGTGCGAGTAAGAAAAGGAATCTCCGGGTGGAGTCGAGACTGTTCAAGAGCATAGGGGATATCAATGGCTCCCCAGGCATGACGAAGACATTGATTGTAACGGTTTTTGAGGGCGGAAAGGTAGGAGTCACCACTGGGAGCGTCAACAATAGTGGGTAAGAAGATGGGTTCAACAGCAGCTTTCCCCCTTGAGGCAAAGAAAGCCTGAAGAAAGATATGCCAGTCTTCAGGAATCATGTCCGGATCCCAATAGCCAGCCTGATCTATTAATTTGTAAGAAGAAGAATAACAGGAGTAGTTGAAAAATAGACCGTCCGGCTCCTGAATGTTGGCAATGTGGATGATATTACCCAAGACGCCAACAATCCGGGTTGGGGCAGGAACGTCGTTGATATTGTGGTGCCAAAAAATCGGTGATTGCCAAAAACGAAAATAACGATCGGGATTACTGGCAAAATAATAAGTCAGGGCAGAAAAAAAACGAGGATTAAAAATGGTGTCGACATCGCAACTGGTCAGGGTTAAATTAGTTAGTTTTAGATTTAGTTTTTTGAAACAGTATTTTTTGAAATATTTGGCGGCATAAGCTTCGTTGGTATGTTTACCGGCAATTTCGTGGGGAGTATTTTGAGGATGAACGGTAAAAGTTAAAGAGCCAAAAGTTGAAGCATACTTTTTTTGGAAATAATTAACAACAGCTTGGTTACTTTTATCTCCAGCACGTTCTTCGAGGGCTAAAACGGGATGGATTTTGTGAAGACCGATGTCAATTTGGGAGGCTAAACTACTAAAGGCCATTTCAATTGTTTGAATTGGTTCCCGGTAAGAGGAAATGATAATGACATGGTGAATATCGCCATAACGGAGCCAAGAAGCGCGGAAAGTATTTTGAAAACGTAAAAGCCAATTGGTTTTTTTGGCCTGAATAATAGAAAAATAACCTCTAATGGCTAAAAAAGCGTTTTTGAAGGATTGATAGAGCCAATAAACAAGAAAAGTTAGAACAAAGTAGGCAACCAGTTTGGGGAGAATTAAGGAACCCCAGATGGGGAAAAGAATGACAAACCAAGCAGTTAGGCCAGGAATCGTTTTATAAAGACGGTATCTTTTCGACTTTTTATTCATTTTGGGGATGGTTGTATTATATCAGTGTGAGAAAGCTCCAAAAATCGATTGTCGCCACGGTTAGTTATGCCAAAAAATACAAAGCCAGGTTGACAGTTAATCAGGTTTGGTTTAGGTTGTTTTCAAAGAAAAGGTTTAGTCAAAAAGAAGTGACGGCAGAGACAAAAAGGATGAGGTTGAAACTGAAAACGATTAAAAAAAGAATGACCGATAACCGGAAGCTGTTGAAAGCAAAAAAATTCTGTGATGATTATTTGAGTCGAATTCCAAGTATCCGTCTGGTGGGGGTAACCGGATCAGTAGCAGCGGAAAATTCCAGAAGAAATGAAGATATTGACATACTTTTAATTTGTAAACCTGGGACTTTATGGCGGACAAGATTAAGGTTGTGGTGGTATTTAAAAATAAAAAAAATCCCCCACCGAAAATATGGACAAGCAGAAAAAGCTGATGAGTTTTGTTTTAATCTATGGTTAGAAGAAAACCGATTGGAACTGCCAAACAGGAAAAGAGTAAGAAAAAACGCAATTGATTTAATTATGATGAAGGTAATAATGGATCGGAATGGAGTTTGTCAGGAATTTGTCAAAAAAAATCAATGGGCAGAAAAATATGTGGCCAACGGATATAAAAAAGTACTAAGTACTAAGTATTCAGTACCAAATGTCAGGACAAAACAAAATATTTTAGGGAGAATAATAAATGAGGTGGCTTATTGGGGTCAAATAGGATTTATCAGACTAAAGGGCCCGATAAAATATATTGACAAAAATCAGGCATTTTTCCATGAGACTCAAAAGGAGTAAAATAGGGGGAGTGAGGAAAATATACACACTGGTGGTGTTAGTGCTGGGGATAGTAATAATTTTCGTGTCTTTTGTTCGGGCGTCTTTGGAGATAAGCGCCCAAGAAGATAATGAGGGAAAGTCGAGGGGGGATATTATAAAAGTGGAAATAGAAAAAAGTAATGGTGAGCGAATAATTGAGGTATACCAGATACCCCAAGTGAGGATGTTGCCAACAAATATTTTTTATGGAATTAAGGAAATTCGCGACTATCTTTGGCTGCAATTTAGCCGAGATAACTTTGAAAAGATTAAAATGGCAATTTTTTTGGCTGATAAAAATCTGGCCGAAAGTGTGGTTTTGAGTAATAAGGGCCAGAAGGCAAAAGCTTTGAAATCAGGAGAAAAAGCGGTAGATAAACTAGAATATGCCTGGACAATGCTTGGGGGAGAGAGAGATAATAGAAGCATTGATTTGAGAAATAAGATTTACCGGGCTGCTATTGTTTATGATCAAGTGATAAGAAAAATGGGCGGGGCAGGGGTAGATAAAAATAAATATGAAGAAATCGAAAACAAAATTAAAACGTTTAAAGAAAAAGAGGAAAAGTTTTTTGGGGGGTAGTTTAGTTTTGGGGATGTTGGTAATAGCGGTAATAGTTTGGATCACGAGGGATATTCCAAATCCTTCGAAATTGTCTTCAGGTGATTTTCCCGAATCCTCACAAATACTGGATCGAAACGGTAAGTTGATTTATGAAATTTACACTGATAAAAGACGACAAGAAGTGGAACTTGAATCGATTCCGGAAAAACTCGTTCTGGCAACATTGGCAATTGAGGATGCTGGGTTTTATGGTCATTTTGGGTTTGACGTTAAGGGAATAATACGGGGGCTTTACCGGACGATAGTTGAAAGGAGACTTCAGGGAGGATCTACTTTGACCCAGCAATTAGTGAAAAATGCTCTATTATCCCCGGAAAGGACACTCTTAAGAAAAATAAAAGAAGCTATATTGACCGTGGCAACCGAATTGATGTATAGCAAAAAGGAGATATTGGCAATGTATCTTAACCAAACTCCTTATGGGGGAACTTTGTGGGGGGTGGAGGCGGCAGCTAGAGGAATTTTTAACAAAGACATAGCTGAGCTGGATTTGGCAGAAGCGACACTTTTAGCCGGATTACCGGGGTCACCGACACGTTACTCCCCTTTTGCTCATCCGGATGCAGCTAAAAACAGGCAGGAAATGGTGTTGGCGCGAATGGAAGAAGAAAAATTTATAACAGCAACGGAGAGGCAGGCAGCGGTGGCGGAAAAATTAAATTATTATATTAAAAAGGATAAGTTGTCGGCTCCTCATTTTGTTTTTTATGTTAAGGAAAAGTTGATAGATAAATATGGTTTAAAGAAGGTAACCGAAGGGGGTTTAAAAGTGTGGACAACATTGGATTTGGATTTACAAAACTATGTTCAGACGCAGGTGGCAACCGAAGTGGGGAAGTTAAACAAATATAATGTGACCAACGGAGCGGCTCTGGTTACTGAAAGCAAAAGTGGACAAATTTTATCGATGGTGGGGTCAAAAGATTATTTTGATTCTGAAATTGAAGGTAAATACAATGTGGTAACGGCCCTGCGTCAACCGGGTTCAGCCATTAAACCATTAAATTATGCGGTAGGAATAGAGACAGGAAAAGTAACGGCGGCTTCGATATTTAACGATGCCGAAACTTGTTTTAATGTCGAAAACCAAAGATCTTATTGCCCAACAAATTATGGAAACAAATATTTTGGTCTACAAAATCTTCGGCATTCGCTGGGGAATTCTTTAAATATTCCGGCAGTAAAGATGTTAAAGATTAATGGACTCCGGGAATTTGTGGCCTCGGCTTCAGCAATGGGAATTAGTACATTTTCCAACCCGGATGATTTTGGACTATCTTTAACTTTGGGTGGCGGAGAAGTATATATGACTGATATGAGCGCAGCTTTCGGGGCCTTGGCTAATATGGGAGTATTACAGCCTTTAACTTCGATTTTGAAAGTAACCGATAAAAACGATAAAGTTTTGGAGGAATATAAATATGTTCCAGGGAAAAGGGTAATAAGCTCTGAAACAGCATTTATTATGTCAAAGATATTGTCTGACGACGGGGCCAGAAGCATGGTATTTGGCAGCGGATCAATGCTTAATATTAAGAAACATCCGGAAGTAGCAGTAAAAACCGGAACTACCAATGATCTGCGGGATAATTGGACTATAGGTTATACTCCGGATTATGTAGCGGTAACTTGGGTGGGTAATAATGATAACTCGAGGATGAGCGGGGTGGTGTCGGGAACTAGTGGGGCAGCACCAATTTGGAACAAAATCATGACAAAACTTTTAGAAGATAAGTTGGTTAAACATTTTGCCAAACCAGAGGGGGTGATCGGAGCGACGGTGTGTAATTTAACCGGACAGTTGCCGCCCGATGAAGGCTGTGATAGTTATTATGAATATTTTAAAAAGGGGTTTTTGCCGGATAAAAAGGTACCTTTAAGAAATACAATATTAATTGACAAAACAACGGGGCAACCGATTAAAGAAGGGGAAAATAATCCTAATGCTGAGTGGCAGGAACATGCGGCAGTAGAGGATGTTACCGGGGAATGGGTTTGTTTAGATTGTCCCAAAATCAATGATTAAAAAAACATTAATAGCTTTGGGTCGGCCGATTTACCGAACCGGGAAATTGGTAATTGAAAGAATTAGGACGTTGTATGTAGATTCCCGCCTGCGCGGGAATGACAAAATAAAAAAAAGGAAATTAATAACAAAAAATATAATATTCCCAATAAAGACAAAACCCGACAGCAATAAACTGCTTTATATATCACTGACTTTATTGATGTTGTCGGCAAGTGGGGTGGGATGGTGGTTTATAAGAGAAATAGTTGCAGATTTACCAAACGTCAATGAAATTTATAATCCACCGAAAATGTCAACAAAAATTTATGACCGGAGTGGAAATCTTTTATATAAATTTTACAAAGATGAAGACAGAAGTTGGGTGTTTTTGGAAAAAATCCCTGATTACTTGATTAAGGCAACGCTGGCGATTGAAGACAAAGAATTTTACCAACATCGAGGATTGTCGGTTAAGGGAATAGCTTTGGCCATTTGGCACAATATAAATAACGGGGCCGATAGTTTGAGGGGCGGATCAACTATTACCCAACAACTGGTAAAAAATGTATTTTTATCCGGTGAAAAAACTTGGAAAAGAAAAATTAAAGAGGCAATTTTATCCTTAATGGTGGAAAAGAAATTAAATAAAGAGGAAATATTGGAAAGATATTTTAATCAGGTAGCATACGGCGGGGAAACTTATGGAGTGAATGAGGCGGCAATAAAATATTTCGGGAAAGAAGTCGATAAAATTAATTTGGCTGAAGCGACATTTTTAGCAGGATTACCGGCGGCACCCAGTTCCTACTCCCCCAGCAGTAATAATTTGGAATTGGCCTATGGGCGACAAAAACAAGTAGTGGAACAAATGCTTTTGTCGGGTACTATTGATGAAAAAAGTGCCGAAGAAATAATAAACAATAAGGTGGAAGTGATGGTTGAGAGTAAAGAAATTAAGGCCCCTCATTTTGTTTTTTATGTCAGAGATTACCTAAGGGAAAAACTTGGTTTTGATAATATTGAGCGGAGAGGACTAAGGGTAGTGACCAGTTTGGACTTGGCGGTGCAGGATATGGCCCAAAATATAGTCAGTGACGAAATTAATAAGGTAAAAAGATTGCGGATTGGTAACGGAGCAGCTTTAGTTATTGACCCTAAAAATGGCGATATTTTGGCAATGGTGGGATCAAAGGATTATTGGGCCGCGGAAATGACAGGAAAATATAATGTGACTACGGCTTTGCGTCAGCCAGGGTCCTCAATAAAACCGATTAATTATCTTCTGGCACTACAAAACGGAAAAAGCCTAACCACTATTATTGATGATTCACCGGTTACTTATTATGTAAGAGGACAACCACCATATACTCCACAAAATTACACCGGAAAAAGTTTAGGTAAGGTGACCTTAAAAACCGCTCTGGCTTCATCACTAAATATTGCCTCAGTAAAAACTCTGAGTGAAAATGGGGTGGAAAATATGATTAATATGGCTGAAAAAATGGGAATTACCACTTGGAAAGACCGAAGTCGTTTTGGGTTGTCGTTGGCCCTGGGGAGTGGAGAAGTGAAAATGACGGAGCTTGTTGGGGCTTACACTACTTTTTCTCAATTAGGGGATCGGGTGGAAGTAAATCCGGTTTTGGAGGTGGATAATTATCTTGGGGAGAGGGTTTATTCCAAAAAGACAGAAAAAATAAAGGTAACGGAACCAAAATATGCCTATTTGATTAATCAGGCGTTAAGTGACGATAGTGCCCGGGCGCCAATTTTTGGAACAGGATCAAAGTTAAAAATTTCAGGTAAAACCGTAGCGGTAAAAACGGGAACAACCAATAGTTTAAAGGATAATTGGTGTATCGGCTGGACTCCGGAAATAATGGTGTCGGCTTGGGTGGGAAACAATGATGGGACTCCAATGAGTTGGGTGGCATCAGGAATAAGTGGCGCCACACCTATTTGGAACCGGATAATCACCACTCTTTTGAAAGATAAAAAAGACGTCCCTTGGCCAATGCCAACAGGAGTGTATCGGGCAAATGTATGCGGTAGCAGTGAGTATTTTACCGACGGCCGAGAAAAAGATATAATTTGTGCCCCCACTCCTACCCCAACCCCTACCCCGGGACCATAATGAAATTTGTCAAATTTCCGTTTAAAATCGAAAAACAGTATCGGCTGCCCGGATATGATTATTCGGGTGGTGGGTATTATTTTGTTACCATTTGTACGCAAGATCGGGTAAATATTTTGCGATCTGTAGGAACAGACCTATGTGTCTGTTCCTCGTATAAAAAACAACCATGTGGTTTATTATCCGAATTTGGAAACCTCTGTCAACGGTGGTGGTTAAAAATTCCCGATAAATTTCCGGGGACAGAATTAGACGAATTTTGTTTTATGCCTAACCATTTTCATGGCATTTTAATTATTCGATATAAATGCAATGCGCAGACACGCGGGTCTGCGCCTACGAACCATACCGGCGGGTCTGCGCCTACGAACCATACCGGCGGGTCTGCGCCTACGAACCATACCGG
>CAZSLG010000003.1:0-26250 GCA_964607745.1 uncultured Gammaproteobacteria bacterium
GCCAATGGGGTATTTTGATTGGCCTCATTGGGTAGGAGGGAAAGTTCTTTTTTCCCGGGCATAGTTTATATAAAGAGTATAAGCTATCGGGCGGTGAAAATGGAAGAAATCCGCGCAAAGAGAGAACCAAACTCGGAAAGTTCCTTGATTTTGAAAACCCAAGACAAGAAAATGTAGGAAAAAAGGCCAGTAAAACTAGATATGACTAAAACCAGAGCCACCTGAAAAGTGTGGGCAGTGTCAAAAACAAAAACATCAAAGGCCTTTAGGAAAAACCAACTAACAAATCCGGAAATAACAGAGACAAATAGAATTTGGAAGAGGCGGGAAAAGGTAGATCCCCAACCAAGGCCATCGACCCGACGAATAAAAACAAAAAATAGACCGAAACATTGAACCAGATTACCAATGGAGGCGGAAACGGCCAGTCCCAAAATCCCCCAGTCGGTGAAATTGATAAAAAAATAGCTGGACAGAACATTGAAAAACAAAGAAAAAGCAGAAATCCTTAGGGGGGTTTTGGTGTCGTGAAGAGCGTAAAAAGAACGAACCAATATTTGAACAATGGCTTGAGCCACAATCGCCGGAGTAAGATAGGCTAAGGTTTTGGCGGTTAACAGAGTGGCTGACCAGGGAAACTGTTTGGCCCCAAAGGCCAGGCGAACTATGGCTACCCGGTTAACTAAAATCAGGGCGGTAACCGGCAGGGCCAAAAATAAACTTCTAAGAATGGTTTTTTTGACGGTGTCCCGAAAAGTTTCCAGTTCGTTTTGGGCTATATTTTTGGACAAGATGGGAAGAGATGCCTGACCAACGGTGGTACTAAAAATCCGACTGGGCAAATACATTAGCTGGAGGGAAAGATTGAGAAGAGAAAGGGAGCCGGCAGCCAGAGTACTGGCAAAAAACAGGGTGACGGTGTTTTCGATTTCCCCGAGACCCAGAGACAAGGATCGGGGAAGCATTAGACGAAAAATTTCCTTAACTCCGGAATGGCGAAAGTCGGCAACTGGAAGATAGGTAAACCCATGGCGATAGAGGAGAGGGATTTGAATAGCCAGATGGAAAAAAGCCCCAACCACAGCTCCGTAGACCGGACCATAAATTCCAAAAGCAGGAACCAGAGTAAAGATACTAAGGATGATAAAAATGTTGTAAACAATCGGAGCCAAAGCCGGGATTAAAAAATTTTGTTTAACCTGAAGAATTCCGGTAGCAAAATTACTTAACAAAAAAAATATTTGGGCAACTAAAAGAATCCGGGTCATATTGACCATCAGATCGACCTGATAGCCGTTGAAACCTTTGGCGATAAGTTCGGAAAGAGGACGGGTGAAGATTAGAATAATTATGGAAGCAGCTAAAAAAACCAAAAAAAGAAGATTGATAACCGAGGAAGCCAAACGATGGGCTTCCTGGGGTTTTTTGTGCAGGTAACTACTGAATACCGGGATAAAAGAAGCCGACAGAGCGCCGGTAACCAATAGTTTGAAAATTAAATCAGGGAGACGGAAGGCAGCATTGTAGGCATCAAGATCTAAAACACAGCATTGAAAAAAACGGGCATAGAGAAAGCGGCTACGCAGGAATCCAAGAATGGCCGATAAGCCAAAAGTAATTGCCAAAATTAATGAAGCGGAACTAATTGAGGATTGAGGGCGGGAAAGAAAACCCCTGATTTTGGACCAAGACAACATGATTCATATTATAGCTGTTGTAAAGTACAAAACATTGGGCTAAAATATCACCTATGCCAATTTCATTGTCAGCTAAAAAATCATTACGAAAATCAGTTAAAAATAGAAAGGTTAATTCTAAATTTAAGGATAAAGTCAAATCAACGATTAAAAAGTATCTTTTGAAACCCAGTGAGGCCGGATTAAAAGAGGTGTTTTCGATGTTGGACAAGGCCAAGAAAAACTACGTCTATCACCAAAACAAAGTATCCCGGTTGAAGTCGAGAATGAGTAAAAAACTAGTAAAGCCAACTGCAGATTCTAAATCTACCCCTGACCCTCCTTTGAAGAAAGGAGGGAGTAAGAAAGTAGTTGCCAAGAAGAAAGTGTCTGAAAAAATGTCGTAGCCACGATAAACCCGCAGTTGCGGGTAACGTGGCTTAATTTAAGTTATAATTTTACTTAAATATCGACATTTATGAAAAAATTTTACGTTACTACAGCAATACCCTACGTCAATGCAGCACCACACATAGGTCACGCCTTGGAGTTTGTGGAAACGGACGTGATTGCCAGATTCCACCGTCTTTTGGGTGAAAATGTCAGATTTCTGTCGGGGACTGATGATAACGCTTTAAAAAACGTTCAAGCTGCCGAGGAAAAGGGGGTATCGGTAGCAGACTTAGTCAGAATAAATTCTGACAAGTTTTTGGGGGTAATCAAAAAGTTAAACTGTTCGATTGATGATTTTATTCGGACTACTGAAAAAAGACATATCGATGGTGCTCAAGCCCTGTGGTCGGCCTGCAAGAAAGAAGATGTTTATAAAAAAAGTTATCAGGGATTGTATTGTGTAGGGTGTGAAACTTTTTATCTAGAAAAAGACCTGGTTGACGGACTTTGTCCGGAACATAAAAAAAAGCCGGAAGTGGTGGAAGAGGAAAATTATTTTTTCCGGCTTTCGACTTACCAGAACTGGCTTCTTAACTTAATTGAGAGTGATGAATTAAAAATTATCCCTGAATTTAGGAAAAATGAAGTGGTAGCTTTTATCAAGGGAGGTCTGACAGACTTTAGCATCTCCAGATCGGTACGACGAGCCAAGGGCTGGGGTATCCCGGTACCAGGCGACGAATCTCAAATCATTTATGTTTGGTTTGATGCTCTGACGAATTACATCACTGCCCTTAATTGGCAAAACAATGATCCCCTGTTTACTGACTTTTGGCCGGCCGATGTCCAGGTGATTGGCAAGGGAATAACCCGTTTTCATGCTATTTACTGGCCGGCGATGCTAAAGAGTGCCGGAATAGCACCACCCAAAGAAATATTTGTCCACGGCTACGTCACCGCCGAGGGAGAAAAGATAAGTAAAAGTTTAGGGAATGTAATTGATCCCCTGGAATATATCGAAAAATATGGGGTGGACGCGGTGCGCTATTACCTTCTCAAGGAAATCCCCTCTTATAATGATGGTGATTTTTCGGCAGCCCGATTTATTGAAGTTTATAATTCGGAACTGGCGAATAATTTGGGGAATTTGGTATCGAGAGTAACGAAATTGGCAGAAAGATTGACAATTCAAAATCCAAATCCCTCTAAATCTCCCTTTGACAAGGGAGACTTTAGAAAATTAATTGACAATTGTAGTTTTGATCTGGCAGTAAAGTGGATATTTGAAAAATGGGTCGACCCAACTAATGTCCGATTAAACGAAACCACACCCTGGAAGCTGGAAGCCACCGACCCTAAAAGAATCGAAATATTAACTGAATGTGTGAGTAACTTGCGACAGGCAGCCTATCACCTTTTACCCTTTATACCCGAAACGGCTCAGAAAATATTGGATTGTTTTAAGGGAGAAATAAAGGCGTTAGAAAAAGGATTGTTTGGGAGAATTCAAACCCCTCTCGGCTCCGCCGCATCTCCCCTTGACAGGGGAGACAGTACAAGGGAAAAAACCGTGGTGGGGAAAATTGAAAAAATTGAAGATCTGGAAGATAAAACCATAAAAAGATTTCTGGTACAGGTTGGCGAAAAGACAGTGAGGGTTATTTGTAGCGATTTAAGCCTTAAAGTGGGAAATAAAGTAATGGTGGCGCTGCCAGGGGCAGAGGTGTTTAGCCCTAAAGGCGGAAAAGTTAAAATCAAAAAAAGCAAGGTTCACGGTTTTGAATCCGAGGGAATGCTGTGTTCGGAACTTGAACTAGGGAAAGGAACAGACCACAGCCGGATAATGAGATTATCTTCGAACTAGAAACTCTGAATCAACCCAGTTTAAATGATCGGGATTAGTGCTTGCCTCAAGAACTGCTTTTTGGCCACTAACTCGACCCGAACCTAATTGGAGTACTGTTGGTCGGTCAGGAGTGGTACGCGTAATGACAGTAGAAGGACAAGTAGCTATTTCTGCGGCTCTAGCAGAAGCAGCTCTGATATAGAAAAAAGCAAGTTTTTGGGCAAAATCTGGTTCCATGCCAGAATTATATGATATTTATCACAAATTACAAAGTTTTCTTCACTGACTTTATAGCTTTGGAAATTTGTTCCTTGAGGATGGGTAAATCTTTGACCACAGTTTCCCAGACAATACCCATGTCGATTCCAAAATAATGATGAATGAGTTTGTCGCGCATGCCAGCAATTTTGCGCCAACTAATCTCAGGGTGTTGTTTACTAAAGGCTTCGGGTATGTTTTTGGCGGCTTCGCCAATAATTTCCAGTCTCCTAACAACAGCATCTTGGATTTGAACTGATCTGGAAAACTTTTCTTCGGAAATACCATTGACACCTTTTTCTATTTCAGTAATACTCTCTAAAATATGGGAAAGAAAAATCTTTGGATCTTTATCCATAAATTACCTTCTGATCTTTTAAGATAATGTCTCTGAGTAGTGGGTTAATAGAGTTATAAGTTAATAAATCGACCTTTTGGTGAAGAATCTCTTCGAGATCTAATTGCAAACCAACAAAGTCAAGTAAACTTTTTTTTTCACCAAAATCAACTAGAATATCAATATCACTATTTTGCTTGGCCTCCCCTCGAGATACCGAACCAAAAAAAGCCGCTTTGATAACCCCTTGGCTTTTGAGAACAGGAATGATTTTGGCACTAATATCTTGCATGGTCATAGGTAAATTTTAGCATGATGCAATATAATTCAATAATGATTGATACTCATGCACATATTCGAGACGATGATGAAATAAAAATTGAGGGACTTGAGCGGGTGATATTATCAGGGGCGAGTATTAAAGACAGTGTCAGAAATGTGGAATTGGCAAAAACGAATCCGAAACTGTTGGCGGCAGTAGGGATACACCCACAAGAATCAATTATCAATTACGAATTATCAATTACGAATTTAGAAAAATTATTAAAAGAAAATCAAGAAATAATTGCAGTGGGAGAATGTGGACTGGAGTTTATTGAACCCTTTAATAAAGAACTGCAAATACAATTTTTTGAGGCCCAAAGAGACCTGGCTAAACGATATAACAAGCCCTTAATTGTCCACGCCCGAAAAGCAATGGAGGAAGTGTTTGATATATTGAGGGGAAGTAACACTCGGGGGGTAATTCACTGCTTTTCTGGGGGTAAAAAAAGAGTTCAAAAAGTATTGGATTTGGGTAAAGACTGGTTTTTTGGTATAGATGGAAATCTGACTTATGAGGAAGGATTGGTGGAGGTGGTCAAGGTAATACCCCATGACCGGTTGTTGGCGGAAACCGACTCACCCGAGCTAACTCCCCTGCCATTTCGAGGTGAAAAAAATATTCCCTCTTATGTCAAATATGTGTATCAAAAAATAGCTGGGATCTGGGGGATGGAGTTTAAAGAAGCGGAAAAAATCCTGGACGAAAATGCGAAAAGATGCTTTGGGATCTTCACGTCATCGCGAGTGTAATCACGTGGCGATCTCCACACTGTGGTGATTGCGTCGTCGAGGAATCCTCGCAATGACGATCGTGTTATTTCTCTAACAAAAAACGGCGGTAGAGGGGATGCCAAGAATTACCATTTTTTTGATCGAAGTCGGCAATGATTTTAAAGCCAAAGTCTTGAAACAGTTTTTGGTAATAAATGGCAGTGAAACAAAAACGGGTAAGACCCTCCTGGGCCTGAAAGGTCCAAGGTTGATAAAGGCGGAGAGATTTGAAACGGGGGTCGATAACCACTGATACTAAAACTTGTCCTTTGACCTTTAATAGTCGAAAAATATTTTCGATAGATTGTTGGTTTTGAGAATGAGTGGTATTAAAGTTTAGGCGAAAGTCGTTGATAATGAGATCAAAAGTAGCATCGGCTAAACGGGAGTGGCGAAGATCGTCAAAAACTGCATGAAACAGGGGTAAACCCAGTTTGTCGATTTGGTGTTGATGAAGAGCCAGAGCCCGAGAGTCAAAGTTAGAAAAATATACTTCGGAACCGGGGAACATCCGGGAGGTGGCAATAACATTGTCAGCAGAAAAAGAGTTAATGACCAAAATCAATTTTGGGCGTTTGATGTTTAAAATGATTTTTTCTTTTTTGGCAACAGAAAATAAATCAGCCAATACTTTACGGGGATTTTGAGGATTGTTCATGTACTCTAGATAGGCTTGAGTAGGAGCAGTACCCTCGACAGGAAAGGTTGGAGTGGAAGGGATAGTATTTTTGCTTGAAATCAAAACATAGCCACGGTTGCGGATTGTCTTGACAGTATATTTTGAAGAAAGTTTGCGACGAACCAGATAGATGAGACGATCGATTTGCCAATCGGAGTACTTTTTGAGCCAATTTTGACCCCAAACAGCTTGGGCGATTTCATCACGGGAGGCGACCGAATCTGATTTTTGTACTAAGATCATGAGAGTAGATAACTCTTCTTTGGTGAAGTGAGTCAAAGAGTCTTTGGCTAATTTAGCTTCATTCAACACAACTATAGGATATCAAAAAATCAGATTGGTGTCAAGAAACTCCCTTTCTTTGTCCTATAATGCGGGTATGTTTAGAATTTACACACCTGAAGAAATACGGATTGAATTGGCTGTGATAAATGCACAGACCGAAGTATTGAAGTTAGTGGGGGAGCAACTCGTAGTGGCGCGGACGGGTCAAGAAACAGGTAGATTTTCATTTGGGAAATTAGCTATAGACGACATAGTAAAAGAAAATCCTAGAGTAAAGGCCGCGACTGCTGCTCTTGTTGGAAGAATCAACCGAGAAACAGAAATGCAAGAGGAGATCAATAAAGGCCTCAGAGCCCAGCACTCCCTTTTGGTGTTAGGAGAATTTGCACGGAAGCTTACAGGACAAGATTGAAAAAGACTGGCAGGAAGATTAAACGGAGAAAAATTATAATTGAAAATCGGAAATAAATGTCCAAGTCACGGCTTCACCGACGGGAAGATTGGATGCCAGAGAGTTGGAATGACGACAGAGTTTTTGGCCACAACCTGAAACAAGCTCTGTCAAGAGTTAAGGTACGGTTGGACGTCCGTGATGATCGAATAGCCCCACAACAAGAACCTAAAATAGCCGATTTGATAGAAAAACTGTACCAATTAGGGGTCCCGATAGGAGGCACGGACGATACCCTAAGATTAGCTGAGAGAATGAATCGGGTTTGTTTTACCCCGGAAATTGGTGGAGGAACTCACGCCCTGTTTCAGTCGGCCGCATTAGTAAAGGCGACTTTGGCGGAAGCCAATCAGATTCGACGACGAGGCGAAGAAATGCCGGACGAAATTATAGATAAATTCAGAAGAAACAATAGAAAGCTAAGAGAATTCCTCAATATGATTAAATGAGCCAGAAATCGAAATATTAGAGATAGTCGCCAATGATGTTTTCCAATTCGTGGAGAGGAGGGTATTTGTCGAACCAAGATTTAACCTATCTTTGCATACAGCGGTATAAACTCCACTTCTTTTCTCCCCAATTGTCTGACTTTATTTATTGACCTGTTCATCACTACATAATGATCCACCATTTCCCCATAGGCTAATTCGAAAGTACTGAATATTCTCGGAATATTATCTTCCTCTCCGCCTTTTACCTCTATCGGCACCAATTTTTTTGCCAATAAATCGTACAGCACAAAATCAATTTCAAAGCCATTTTTCCTTTGCCAAAAAAACAAATCAGCCGTCTCTTTTTTTGATTTTAAAAGTTGGCTAAACACGAAGTTTTCTTCTAGTTTACCCGAAACACCCAACATTTTTTTACGCAAAACATAATTTAGCAATCCATTATCAATAAAAAAAGTCTTTTGGTGTTTCTTGATTTCGTTAGCTTTATTCAACGGAAATGGTGGCAAATGATAAGTGATAAAACTATGATCCAACACTTCTTTTATTCTCTTTAGAGAAACTAATGACAACCCCAAATCTTTTCTCATATTCTCCCACACCAAAATCGAACCAACATTTTTTGCCAAATAACTCAAGACATCTTCAAAACCAAAATATTCCTCCCGAGTCAACAATAATTTAACATCCTCATCCAAATATGACTGAAATATTTTCATCTGGCAATTTATTTTTTCTTCAGCCGTCTGGGCTAGCACCACTTCCGGATATCCTCCCCATTCTAAATATTCCTCCAGGTATTCTTTTACTACTTCAAAATTCACTTTCCCTAACTCAACGGATATTAAATTTTTACCTTTAATCAGTAAGAAATCTTCAAAATCAAACGGATATATATAAATCATCGATTTTCTTCCCACCAGTTCATTCCCTAAACCATGGTAAATTTTAAAGCTCCCACTGCCTGTCACTATCACTTGATATTTCCCTTCGTCAAAAAAATTCTTTAAAATTATTCCCAAATTAGACAAATAATGAGCCTCGTCGATAAATATTCTCTTTTGGCCATCAGTCAACATTCCATTAAACTTCAAATAATCTACCAGTTCGTCTGCTGTCTTGAAATCCCTTTTAGGCAGCTTATCTGCCAACACATAGGCATTTTCCGAAACATTTTCCTCCACTAATTTCCTAATTATGGTTGTTTTTCCGACTCGTCTCGGACCCACCATCACTACTAACCTCTCTTTTTCTATCAACTCTCGTACCTTAAAATAAGCTTTTGTCTTAATCATATTAATTTTCTATCACTAATAACTGAAAAAGTCAATACTTTTCCTTATAAATCAGCAAGAAAGTCAACATCCGTTCCGGTTTCAGCTTAGCAAAAAATCATTTTATATAATCTGAAATAAGGGCTTCGAGTTCGCGGAGAGGTGGGTATTTATCGATGAGAGCGACTTTGTTGTTGATAAGCAAAATGGTTTTGCCCTGCAGACCCATACTATAAACCCGATTCATATCCTGAATATATTCGGGATCATAGTCAATTTGAAGACGTTGACAAATGGCTTCGATGTTAGCAAACATGAGTTTTCCTTGAGGTGTACCTCGGTCGTAGAGCTGAATGCGCATAACTTATTATAAATCTAGTCGAGGATCAATGTCTAATTCAAGTTCATTTATTTTTTTATTTTTTTGAAAACGATAAAAAGCCACCAGAGCAATCATGGCGGCATTGTCGGTATTTAACTTTTTTTGGGGTGGAAAAAAGATGGGCAGAGATTTGGTTTTGGCAAGCTTCCGTAATTGGCGACGGAGAGTCAAATTAGCCAAAACTCCACCGGAGGCCAAAAGGGAGGCGGGGTGGTAACGGTCGATAGCTAGGGAAAATTTACGGGTGAGATGTTCAAAAACCGCGGTCTGAATTGTGGCGGAAAGATCGGATAGGTGAGAAGCGATTTTGGCTGCCGGCCAATCCTTGATTTGATAATAAAAAGAGGTTTTGAGACCGGAAAAAGAAAAATTCAAAATGGCACGGGGCTGGAGGGGCTGGGGTAACCGAAGAAATTCTGTTTGACCACCTAGGGCAATTCTTTCGATAACCGGACCACCGGGGTAACCCAACCCTAAAAGTTTGGCGGATTTATCCAAAGCTTCACCGGCGGCATCGTCCAGAGTCTCCCCCACCACCTGATAATCACCAATTTCTTTGATTAAAACAATTTTGGTGTGACCACCGGAAACGGTCAGACCAAGGATAGGAAAAGAGGAAGTGAAGCGGGGTAGGCCATTTTTATTTTTAAGAAAAACGGACAAAAGATGACCCTCAACATGATTGACGGCCACAAAGGGAATATGGTTAGTTTTGGCCAAGTCTTTGGCAAAGTTAAAACCGATACTTAAGGCAATCCCCAACCCCGGACCACGGGTGGCAGCAATTAAATCGATGTCAATTATTTTTTTGACTGAGCGCCGGAGGGCAAAAGAAATGACAGCTGGTAGCCGTTTTTGGTGGGCCCGTTTGGCAATATCGGGTACAACGCCGCCGTAAATAGAGTGGAGGTTAATTTGGGAAGAAATGACATTGGATAAGATCCGGTCGTTTTGTAAAACTGCCGCACAGGTATCATCACAACTGGTTTCAATGGCGAGAATATACATAGAGGTGTTGTATTATAGATTATAGTGAGTGAAAGAAGAGATTTGGTAATAAAAAATAACAAAAAAGGGTATGTAATCGGGATCTTGATTTTGTTGACATTGTCGGTGGTAGGAATTTGGTGGCTGAAAAAAGATCAAAAACCGACGATAGTAAATAAGGTCGAAGGTGTGACGGAAAGTTTATTACCAAGTCCAATGGCTGAAGCGACGCCAATAGAAATAATAACGCCGACAGAAATACCAAATGGAAATTTGAGGTCGGAAGAAGACGGATTTATCGTTTCTTTTTCGCCTGACCGAAAGCTTTACGAGATCAAGGAAAGTAGCGGTAATCGATATACTCTGTACCGAAATGACAGCACAATTACGATTCACGCGGGGGGTAAATGGAGCTGGGTGCATCCGGGGAGAGAATTTAACAGCAGTTTATTGGTCGCTTCTAAACCGACTTTTGTTTACCAAACAACAGATCAAAAACTGGTGGATTTGGAAAATGGGACGATGAGGTACACCATTCAATGTGTTCACAATGGGCTGAGTGCGGCCAAAGTGGAGTGCGAACAGTTTTTGGGGGATTTTAGATTACTTTAACTGGGCAGATGATGTGGTCTGACCTTCACCCAAAGACCTGGTTGAAGCGAGACTTTGCTGAAAACGAGTTAAACGGGCGATAGTGGCGTCGGTTGTTAATACCTCTTCTCCGCTACCTGCATATAGCTGAACAATTTTATCCATCTGCAACCTAGCAAGATCGGCAAAGAGCTGAACTTCGAGAATACTACGAAATAAAAGTGGGTTTTCTCTCCAGCCCTCAGGAAAAGGATAGGCCGAATAGCCCCGTTTTTCCTGAGAAAATCCGGTGAGAGCATCAGTTGTTGATACCGCACATCCGGTGTTTTGTGTGTTTTCTATGGCAAAGGTAGGGTAACTTTTCAAATCGGTGGCTTTTTTATGACCACGAAAAAAAGCTTTCTTAAAGCCATCAATTGCGTTTTGTTTATCGCGGGAATCGGGACAACCATCACAAAATTCCCTAATAGCCTCACCAATGGAGTCTGTTTCGGTAGTCATGGCGTATTATAACAACTAAAATGAAAAAGTCAGGCGGCGAGAGGTAGATGAGACGTATTCGAAATTGATGGAGAAATAGGAAGTGTTTTTTTTAAGCCAACTCAAATTCTTTTGGCCCATATTTTCGGGCCATTCGAGACAAGAGAGAGTGCCCGGCTTAAAGTGAGAGAGAAAATCGATATCTTTAAAATCGGCAACAGTGGAGAGGCGATAAAGATCGAAATGAAAAAAGTTTTTAAAAAATAAATATTTAATTGGGTATTGATTGTAAATAATAAATGTGGGAGAAGTAATGGTGTCGGAAACTCCAAGATGTTTTCCGACAGCTCGGGAAAAAACGGTTTTGCCACAACCAAGATCGCCGGAAAGGGCCAGGACAATATTGGCGAAGGTGGCGGTTTTTAATATTTTTTCCAGTAAAAACTCAGCTATTTTACCGGTTTCTTTTTCTGAATTGGAGAGAAAACTTTGGGAAGAGGCGGCGACAAGATCACCACGACGAAGAATTTTGAGTTCGGGTTCGGTGGCATCAATAACAGTGGATGGTTTATTTTTGGACAACTGACCGGCATCGACAACTAAATCGATGAGGTCCTTCTTTTTTTGGGAAAGAGTTTTGAAAAATGAGGCGATAGAGTAGTGGGGGGTACGGCCGGAAAGATTGGCAGAAGTGGCGGTAATAGGAAAACCTAAATGGTTAATCAAATCCAAAATAGCCGGAGAGTCGGGAATACGAATCCCCAGGGTGCCATTTTCGGCCTCGATACCGGCGACGACTCGATGATATCCCGGAGAGACCAGAGTAAAAGGACCAGGAAGAAGGTTTTGATAAAGAAGGTGGGTGGAGGGGGATAATTTGACATAATTTTGAGCCATCTTGATATCTGATACCGCCACGGAAACGGCTTTTCCTGGCCAACGGTTTTTGAAGGAAAGAAGTTTTTTAACCGCCTCCGGATTTCGAGGATCAACAGCCAGGATATACACAGTGTCGGAAGGATAAACTACCAATCCCCCGCTTTTAATGACTGCCACGGCTTGGGAGAGATAATTTTTTTGACTGATTTTAATGATTTTCATAAAGACAGACAAATTTTATCATTTTGTTAAAATGAACCAATGCGAAAATTAAAAACCAAGGAGTGGTGGGTACCGGTATTGATTTGGATAACTTTGATTAATTTGTTTTCGGTAGTGAAAATTTCGGCAGGAGAAAGATATGTGGCCAGGTTAAACAGATGGTATAGTCTGGCCAGTTTAGGAAAGTGGACGGCGGCAAACAAACTAGAAAAAAAACTGGATCCGGCAGATACGGAGTGGTATAAAAACCGGAATAAAACGGAGGATCTGAAAATACGGTTAAATGAACTGACGATAAGAAGTGATAAAACAGCCGATGATTGGATGGAGGTGGCGAGTATCCAGGGCCGGTTACAAAAAACGGATGAGGCTAAGGTGTCGGTAAAAAAAGCTCATGAACTGGATCCGGTCAGAAGCGATATTGAAAAAATTTATTTTTCTTCTTTTTGACCCTTGTCCTCGACTTTCTCGGCTTTTTTAGCTTCCTCATCGGCAGCTTTCTCTTCTTCAGTTTTTTGCTCGGTAGCCGGGACATCACCAGGCGCGACTTCGGCCTCGGGGGCAACCGGCTCTTCTTCAACCTTGGGAGCTTCAGTTTTGACTATGGCAGAGGTCAAATCGGTTTTAATTTCTACTTTAGTAGAGTCATTTTGAAGATCGGCAACGGTAATCATCTGATCAACATCAACGAGAGAGGAGATATCGACAATGAATTTTTCAGGAAGATCGGTGGGTAGAGCCTCGACTTCGATTTCATCAAGGATGGGGACCAAAACATTGCCGTTTTTGACCGCCAGAGATTCGCCGACGAATTCAATCGGGACAGTGGCCACAATTTTTTCCTTTAAATTAACTTTATGACAGTCAATGTGAAGAAGAGTGGAAGTTAGGGGGTGATATTGGGGGTTCTTAAAAAGAATGGGGTATTTGTCTTCGCCGACAACAACTTCCACCAAGGTCGATTCACCGGCATGGGTAAAAGTGGATTGGAGGAGGGTAGAATCAAACTGAACCGAGAGGGGTTTAAACTCGTGGCCATAAATAGAAGCGGGAGTTAATCCCTGCTTGCGAATAGAATTAACTTTACAACCGGTAATGGTGCGAAGCTCAGCCGGAATAGAAACAATTTGTTTGGTCATAAAGCTTTCAAACTAGGGTTGATTTTAACACACCTACGGCTGTTTTGGTGGTTGAGGCGGAAATGTTATAGTAATGATGCTTCCCAATAATTGGTATCGCCTTGGTTTTTGTTTTTTGGGTAACTGATTTTCCAAAGCCGTCCCATTGTCAAAATGAGCCCGCCTTTCGGCAGCAACAGTTGCCGGATCAGTACCCGGAACAAGGACAGTAAGAGGATCTTTTTCTCTTTGGAGGTTAAATTTCACGGTTGATTTTAACATAAAGAATGGTAGAATTCTTCTAATGTTATCTAAAACAATATCTCAAATCTGGTGGTACAAGAAGATGGCCCAAGCGGGAGGGATGGTGGCGAAATAAAAGAGCCTTAATTTATAAACCAACCCGGCCGCTGCCGGGTTTTTTTTGGGGTTAAACCCCCTTGTCCTTCGATAAACTCAGGACATCCCCCCTTGAAGAAAGGGGGCAAATACAAAAAATATTATTTTTTAAATAAAAAAAATGAAAAACATAGAACAAGAGACGCTTATTATTGAAAAGAGCCGGGGGTTAGTTTGGCAAAAATGATGGTTTAACAACAGCAGATGCTCAAGTAGATTTTGTAAGACAACAAATGTTTGTTGGGAAGATGGATGAGCGGCATAATTTTAGAGTAAGTGGAGAAAAGTTGCCTTTGAACAAAAGAGATATTGAACAAATGGGCGAGGTTGCCTCTTTAATACCTTCATTTTTGAATGGTTTAGGAAGAATTGAACAATTAGCGTTAATTGACACCAAAAAAATACGGACAGACAAAACTTATTGTCAAATACGCAACCTATTAAGTTTGGGTGGTAAATATAACGAAATACTAAATTCTTCAGCCCGTAGCCCAGACAGAAAAGATTTATACGAAGATTTAACGGAGGAAAAACTGGCAATAAAAACGGAAGTGACTTCTGATCATCCTATTTGCAGAGTTGATTTGGTACGGAGTATTGATGGTCAATTGTCTGTCGCCGAAATTGAAGTAGATAAATTTCATGGCTTGGGATACACAACCTTTTGTCGAATGGTGTCTCGGGACCCGGTTGGTCCGGGTCTGGTTTCCACTTTGGCTGAACAAAGTAAAAGTAGACGGACAGCAATAATTTTGAGTGATGATGAAAAATTTTACAGACCCGAAGCAAATTTTTTTGCCCGTATTGTAAACCAGCAAGGAGGACATCTTTATATTTTGAACCAGAATAAAATTATTTTGGACGATAATTCCGTTAAAATGCGAGAGGAAGACGGAAAAGTTACACAAATCGAACAATTGCTGGGAATACCTGAATTATCCGGAGATATAAAAATAAGACAAACCGTAAAGACGGAATTAATGAAATCAGATGTGTTAATTCTTTCTAAAACTTCACCAAACTTGAGTGAAAAAACCACCATGGCATTAATTCACAGTACAAATGAGGCAATGACTGATATTTTGGTGAAAACTTTTGGAGAAGATGAAGTTGGTAAACTTCGGCATTATATTCCGTATACTGAATCAATGTCGGTGACGCCATTAATACGAAGGCAGGAATTAGCAAAAGAAATTGAAGAAAATCCGGAAAAATATTTTGTTAAAGTAAAAGATACATCAGGGGCCAGAGGAATTATTCCTCCGGGAAATCCAAAGGAACAAGCTCAGGCTATTTTGGGTTCAAATTACAAAAAGGTAATCATTCAACAGGCAATTAAAGCAGAACAAAGAATTATCGGTTATAAAGATGTATTGGATGGAGATACCGGACGTAAATACTTTGCTACCCGATATGCCCTTTTTGTGTCTGGTGGTGGCAGTATCCTGGATCTGGGGATATCTTCTTCGGTGGGGATAATCGCACACGGCGGGGTGCATTCAATTCATATGGGATATAAACAAATATGAAAACATTAATTTTAATCCGTCATGGGAAAACAGAATCTAATAATAGGAGTGACAAACGTTATCTGACGACAACAGGTAAGAGGCAAATAAATTCCCGGGCGAAATTGTTAAAAAAATTTATAAATGGCAAATTGGCAATTATTTATGGTCCAACCGTCAGGGCCAGACAAACTGCAAAAATAATTGCCTCGGTAATCAAGACATCTATATTAAGTGAGGCTGAGTTGAGAATAAAAAATGCAGATTTGATTGCCGAATTTATTCATAATAATAAATCCAGAGGTATACGTCCCGCTAAAACATATTTGGAAATGACTAATTACCGGCAATTTTTGGTCGAATCACCAATGGAGTTATTTAAACGACTGGAAACAATAATTGAAAAATATGAAATAGAAACAATTTTGCTCGTCAGCCACGAGGCTTCACTTGAAGGTTTTCTTTTGGCTCAAAATAAATATAAGATAGTTTATAAGACTTTTTCTAAATATTTTGATTATGGTGATTTTGCCATACTTAAGCCCATAAGTTTGGATTTACCCTTAAATCGTCTGAACCGGATATTAAAATTAAATGTTAAAATTTAATATGGACCAAGAAGATTGAGTCCGGAGTCGACGTCGCAGGAAGATTTTGATATCATTTAGACACTAAAATCTCCTGCGACACCGAAAGGTCTTCGCAGGATTTTTTATGCAAAATTATGAACTATCCAAAATTTGAAATTACCAAAAAAGCACTAAGTGATCTGGGTGTTTCTTATGAATTAATTCAACATCCGCCAATTAAGACAGTGGAGGAGGGATTGGCCTTTTTGGAAATTAGTGCCGGGCAGGGAGCATCGACTTTGATTATTGAAACCGATAAGGGTTTATTTACCCTATTGCGCCGGGATGATCATCAGGTGGACATGGTCAAAGTAAAAAAAATTCTTGGAGCCAATAGAGCGATTTTGTGTAAATCAACACAAGTTCTGGAAATATCACAGTGCGAGGTAGGCTATGTGTCACCGTATAATCCGGGTTTGCCAGTTTTGGCCGATGAAACCATTTTAGAAAGAGATTTTGTTTACTGTGGTACAGGAAGTCCAGAATATGATCTAAAAATCGCGCCAAAGGAATTGATGAAATTTACAGGGGCAAAAACAGCAGATATTATCAAAGCTGGAGTTTTTCGTCAAAAATCACGGATACTGACGGGTGACCGGCCGACAGGGCCGTTACATTTAGGACATTACGTCGGGACGCTTAAAAATCGGGTTCGGCTACAAGATGAATATGAATGTTTTTTTATCATGGCTGATTTACATACCCTGACAACCGATTTTTTAAAAGAAAAAACGTCAACCCTAAATGAAAGGGTTAGGGGGCTGGTATTGGATTATTTATCAGTAGGAATTGACCCGGAAAAATCGGTGATTTATCAACAGAGTCGGGTACCGGAGGTAGCTTATTTGTCGCTGATCTTTTCTAATTTGGTAACAGTCCCCCGAGCTCAAAGGGTGCCAACTTTGAAAGATGTGATACACGATCTGCAAATAAAACAGCCGTCAATGGGGCTTCTTAATTACCCGATACTGCAGGCGGCCGATATCTTAATGGTCAAGGCTTCTTTAGTACCGGTGGGTAGAGATCAGGAATCGCACGTGGAGGTATCGCGGGAAGTGGCCCGTGATTTTAACCGACTGTATGCGCCGATTTTTCCGGAACCAAAGGCCTTGATTGGTGATGTGGGATCTCTGGTTGGTACCGATGGACAGGCTAAAATGAGCAAATCGGTGGGAAATTGTATATACCTCTCCGACGATGAGGCGACAGTAAATAAAAAAGTAAAGGCAATGTATACCGATCCAACCCGGATTAAGCCGACTGACCCTGGCCATGTCGAAGGAAACCCGGTTTTTGTTTATCATGACGCTTTTAATGACAATAAAAACGAAGTAGCTGACCTTAAGGATAGATATATTAAGGGCCAAGTGGGTGATGTGGAGGTTAAAGACAAGTTGGCCGTTGCCCTGAATAAATTCCTTGAACCAATTCGAGCAAAAAGGGCTCAATATGAAGGAAACGAGAAATTAATTGCCGAAATTATTGAGAATGGTTCCAGAAAGGCACAGGCCGAGGCCGCCAAAACGCTCCATGAAGTATTAGAAGTGATGGGAATAAAAAAATGATAAATTTTGATTTTCTCCAAAAGATTGAAGAGTTACAAATAGGGATTATGCATGGCGGATCAAAGAAATTTCCGTTTGGAGAATATTTCTTCGGTATTGAAGATAAATCAAGTTATTGGAGCCACTTATTAACTAATAAAGTTTTATTGATTCATGAGGTTGAAGAGTCCGCCAAATATGCGATCGAAGATGGGGCCAAACCGGCAATATATTTTGAAAACAGGGGGGATTTAAAAGAGTTACAAAATTTATTGTCTAATAACAACTACAAAAAAACAGCTGAAGATTCGTGGATGTTTTATGTAAAAAAGGAAATAGGCCAGAAAAATTTCGACCTAGTGAAAAAAGTAGAAAGCGTCCAAGACTTGGAAATATTCATTGATGTTTTTGACCGGTGTTACCAAAAAGATGATCCCCAAAATGTCTATGGAGAGTTGGGTGATTATTTGAAATCGGCGGCGAGGGCTTGGTCTCAATTACACGAGTCGGGTAAACTGGAATATTTTACTGTATTTGACGGGGATGAACCAGTGGCGGTAACGGCGCTGACAAATTACGGTGGGATTGGTTATATTTCTAATGTGGGATCATTGAGAAAAGTTCGAGGGAAGGGCTTTGGAAAGACAGCCACATTATTCGCGGTTTTTCAATCACAAAAAAACGGAAACAAACTACACTGTTTGGCAACTGAAGAAAATACTTACCCCAATGGGTTCTATAAAAGAATCGGTTTTGAAACGAAGTTCACGGCGTTGTTGTTGGAGAAAGGATAAAATTGTAGAGACGCACGATCGCGCGTCTCTACAAAATCCTTTGGTACTTCGTACCATCTTTCCTTTCAAAAAGGAACTTTATTGACCAAAGAAACTGATAATATAAATCATGAAAATGCACTGGGGAAGGGTGGCGGTGGGAATAGGACTGACAGCGGGGTTGGTGGGTGGGTATAAATATATCAATCAAAAAAATATTTCTAAAGTAGAGACGCCCCGCCGGGACGTCTCTACAAGAGTCATTGATGGCGATACGTTTGATATGAGCGATGGGACACGGATTCGACTATGGGGAATTGATGCACCGGAATATCCGGAGGGGTGTCTCTCGGAATTGGCTAAAAAACGGTTAGAAGAGCTGGTATTGAACAAAAATATAACAATAGTGAATAAGGGGATGGATAATTTCGGACGGACACTGGCTTTAGTTTACGATGGCAAACTGTCAATTAACCAATCACTGGTAACCGAAGGGATGGCAGTTTTTGATGAGAAAATCAACGCCGAAGATGTAGACCTGCAAACTATGGAAAAGGCGGCTAAAGAAGCGGAAATGGCAAAAAGAGGGGTATGGTCAAGTAAATGCAGTCAACCAAATCCAAAATGTGTGATTAAGGGAAACTACCGGCAAGCCGGAGGGACCCGGGTTTACAGCTTACCCGATTGCTTCAATTACGACCGAATTGTGGTTAACCCGGTAGGAGGTGATAAATGGTTTTGCAGTGAAATGGAGGCAGGAAAAGCGGGATTCAAAAAATCACTTGACTGCCCGGGGATGAAATAAACAACAAAATCCCTTTCGGCTTCGCCGCATCTCCCTTTGATGAAAGGGAGAAATGCTTTGGTTGTATGTTTTGCCTTGACCTGGTATATTTTCGACAGTGGCAAAAGTTGACAGAATAGTGGTAGAGGCAATTGAGGAAGTGCTTTTTTTTTACGTGGCCCGGGTAATGATTCCGAACAGTATATACACCCACTCGGAGCTCGATTCGCCATAGCTCCATTAACAGAACAAAGCTTTAGTGACTATGCAGTGGTGGATTTTGGAACAAAACCCGCAGAGAGAGGTTTACTGCTTATTAAAGAGGGTCAGCGTAGCAATTTTGCTGATGCTTTAGGTGACTTTGAAGAATCAACGGCAAAAGAACATTGTACACTTACTCCAGGTCAAGGTGCAGCAATAAGAGGAAGAATTGAAGGATCAATTCGAGGAGTTTTGGTGGTAGAACCGCCTATTTTAATGGCTTTCGAAGAAAGTTAGAATGGGAATTTTTCGAGATTAAGGTAGGTACCAAGGGCGTTATCGGCAGCATAGGCGACTAAGACAAGGAAATTATTGCCCATATTGTTGACAATTTGATAGATGATGTAGACAGCGACGAGAGTTTCAAAAAATACTAAGAGGGCCGCAGCGCGTGATCGGCCTCTGGAAATCCAATAGGTTCTTCGGGTGGCCAAAAAAGCCGAGGATTTGAACTAGTATTTGCATAGGTTAAATTTTGATTAATTTTACTTAAAGGGTCTGAGCCGGAAGGCTCGGGAATATCTTGAGTCATATGGTCCGCCTTGGGGATAAGAGTATTTTAACATAAGAGCCTATAATTATGCTGCCTTTATCTTTTTTTCAACTTCCTCCAATTCTGTCATTAGTACCTGTCTTCGACTTAAAAGTGCTGGTAAACTGTCAGCCGAAGTGTTTCTTCCTTTTGCCTCAGTTATTTTATTATCAGCTAAAGCATTGACCGTGTCTGCAAGCCCACGGGCAGTGGCATCGATAATTGATTGTAGTTTTCCTGTATTTTTTATGATTATTTTTCCGGTTTTTTCAACTCTCACCCACGACTGGCTAGTGGAGTTTTCCAGAGCGAGTGACAGGGCAGATTGAAGTTTTCCAGCGGCAGTATTTAAATGGGCATAACTTAAATAGGCGGCGATTTTGGGATTTTTAAAAAGCGATGAAATTACCTGATGTTGAAGCAACTCACAAGTCATTTGAGCAGCTATAGTGTCTCTACTCTCGCGATATTTGTCCCCAAAAGTTTCCGGAGGATCTCTTTGTGGATATAATCGGTCCATAACACTGTAAAAGGTTTTACCCTCATGATCAACCACAATTCCAGAAGTGACCAACCTATAACCAACAGCACTTGTGTTTACCTCTCTTCGTTTACCCTTGGGCAAACCTAAATCAATGGACGTAAATGGGAGTTCAACCCGACCAAGTCGATATCCTTGAAATTGGGAGAGATTGACACCCGAAGGGACGTGTTCACCGAGAATGACTACCCCACTACCGTCCCGTCTTTGAGATAACTGTTTCAAAAATCCTTCAAGTTGGTTTAACCACTCTCCATCACTGGGAAATTGTAAATCTTGGGCATTGTCGATGATTAATACAGTTTGACTGATAGGCCGTCTGGCACAAAGCTCTTGAAAATCGGTGATAATTTGCTTTAAATTGAAAGGGTGTTCTTCGTCTATTCTGGGTGAAACAAGAACTAAGCTGTCAGTCAGTGGAGAATCGACACCCACCGCCCCCACATTAATCATTCTTTGACCTACATATGATTTGGGAAGACCAAAAATACGGACGGATGTATCATCGTCCGACGCTAACATTTTTATTATATGTTGAATAACAAATGTTTTTCCCCTTCCAGGATACTCGAAAATCGAAGCGATAATACCACCAACATCTTGTGCTTTTTTAATAAGTGCTTCGGCTGCATGGGTAAAAACCGGTACTTCAACATCTCCTATCCTTCGGGTAAGAAAGTTTAGATTTGGTCTCAGACTGCCAAAACTCCCAGCGACTTGGTCTAAACGTGGGTCTCCCTTCGAAAGAGGTGAGTATTGAAAATCAGGAATATTTCCAAAATTTAGTTCCTTGCAAATCATCCGACACAATCCATCGGTAAGAGCCAGCTTAGAAACGCCAACAGACAAAAGGTCAACATCAACACAACTTGTGTTGTTTGGGGTCGGAGTAACCTTGATCAGGTCCCTGAGAGCCACTGGTAAATTTTCTTGACTTAATAGTTCTCCCAACCGTCCCTGTTGGTCAGCTGTTAGACCGGTAAAAACTGCCCGTCCTTGAACAGGACTGATTAGCACCTCGAGTGTCAATCTGTCGCCAATAACTGCCCTTCCTGCGCGCGGACCAGTATGTTCAAGATCGGCGTTTGCGTCATAGTTATGTGTTAAACCCGAAGCCGGCCTACATTCCTTTTCAGCTTGCGAACATATAGCTGACAGCTCAATATGATGGATAAGGGGTGGGGGCAAACTGACATTTCTTGCTTCTTGCGATAAACTTCGGTCTAAAATACTCAATAATCCCCTGTTTTCTACACTAGCCATATAGTTATATATTATATTATAATTTGACCTAAATGGGTTTTTTACAACGTTGCGGAACTTGTAGGTGCACTAGGATTCGAACCTAGGACTTCCGACTTATAAGATCGGCGCTCTAACCAACTGAGCTATGCACCCAAATTAGTCGAATTATACCAATTTTTAGTCCTTGACAGAAGGTATATACAAAGTATAGACTATATCTATATGAATAACGCAGTAATAACACTCAAAACCGACTTGAACTTGAAAACTCAAGCCATGAAGCTGGCGGATGATCTAGGTTTTAGCTTGAGTTCTTTAATAAATGCTTATCTAAAAAACCTAGTTCGTACCAAGACTGTCAATTATTCTCTAGCCGATGAAAACCAACCCAGCGCGATGATGTTAAAGGAACTAAAAAGATCGACTATCGAGATAAAGAAAGGAAAAATATCACCGGCTTTTTCCGACCCTCAGGATGCCGTAAAATGGTTGAAGAATGACTGAAATTCGTTTTACAGAAAAGTTTCGTAAACAATACAACAAAGTAGGAGCAAAAATTCAGAGAAGTGTTGACGAAAGGCTACGTTTGTTTATGTCAAACAGTGACAATCCCCTTCTAAGAAATCATCCATTGATTGGAAAACTAAAAGGACGATATAGTATCAATGTCAACGGAGATTGGCGGGCGATTTATTCCGTTGATAGTCAAGGAGTAGCCATATTCGAACTGCTGGGAACACATAGCCAACTCTATGGCTGATTGTTTTGTAGCAGGGGCGGGACTTGAACCCGCGACCCCGGCGTTATGAATGCCGTGCTCTAACCAACTGAGCTACCCTGCCTACGTTCTGCTTTGCAGAACTTCGGCAAGGCAAGCCTGCCTAGGATCTGTGCAGAGTCGTCTTGGCAAACCTACCTGCGACGACACTCGAATTATATCAATATTTCAATATAAATCCGAAAAATGCTATACTCGGAAGTTCTTTGACATGCGGGGTAGTGTACGGCTGCACGTGAGGCTCAAAATGGGCCGAGTGTAAAGTAATTTACGCTACAAAGTACTTCGCTATATCGGTGAAATCCGCCTAGGCGGACAATACCGAGGGAACTCCCAACATTATGTCGGGAGACTCCGTAGAGACTACACGCGAAGCCCCGGCAGCTGCCGGGTGATGATATAGTCCGATACTCTCAGTAATGGGAGAAACGTTTGCATAATCTCACAGGCCAGGTTCAACTCCTGGCCCCGCAACATAAAATCAGGATGGGCTAGTTTACCCATTAAACAAACGTAAATTTTCAAAAAATATGGTACAAAAACCGACAGGTTTTGGATTGGGTGACATGACTTTGTATGACAGAGTCCTTGAGTTTAGGCAAGAGTACCAAAAAGTATTGAAAACAAATCCAGAATGGGTGAAAACAGAAAAACTACCACCTGAAGTTGTCGGTCCAATGCGTGAGAGATTTGGAATACAAGACATTACGGAAGAAGAGAATCAGAGAATACGAGAGATGGATGCAAAAAACGCACTTGTTGCTATGGCCAAAGAGTTGAATCAACAGGTAGCCAATATACAGGCTGAAGTAAAAGGACGATTGAAAAGACAGGGAAAAGAAGGTAAATAATCAGAACTGGAGTTTATTGCCCAATAGCTTTTTCCAACTGTTGGTTTTGTAGTTCCAGCTTACTGATCTTGGCTTCAAGATCACGAATGGTGGTTTTGGCACTAAGAAGAATAGATACTTGGCGACTGATAGCTAAAACTGAAGAAATGATAATGATTATAAGGATTAGGCGATAAAACAGGTTTTTTAGCATTTGAGTTGATATGTGACCCAATACGTGGTACTATAAGATATAATTTAGAGAAATATGACTGTTTTGTCCCTAAGCGAAGCCTTAAATAAGTTTGGTAACTCTCTTGCCTCTCGGGGGAAGTCAGTTAATACCATTGTAGCCTATAAAGGTGATATCAATCAATTGATTGGATTTTTGAGTTCAAAGTGCAGTATTACCACTCTTGACGGAGTATCGGCCGGTAGTGTGGAGAGCTTCAAAAAGGATCTCTCTGATAACGGCTATACTGCCAAATCAGTCTCCCGGAAGCTAAACTCGATCAAAAACTTTTTTTCTTTTCTTAGAAGCGAGGGGCTGGTTACCATTGACCCATCCAGTGAGATTAAACATCCAAAATATGAAAACGAGGCACCAAAAATTTTGAAACCAATTGAATACCGTTCTCTTCGCGACGCTTGTCGAAACGATATCCGGGCAACGGCTATCGTGGAACTGATGCTGCAGGCCGGATTACGAATCAAAGAGATTGAAAATTTGAAGCTGGAACAAGTTTCCGAGAATGAAATCGTAATTGAAAGTTACGAAAGCCACTCGGAGCGGATAGTGCCCTTAAATAATTCGGCCAAACAAGCACTAAAACGCTACATTACTGATGTCCGGGGGGAAAGTAAGGGTAAAAATGTGTTTATTACCAAAACCGGCAGAGTGCTACTGTCCCGTAATATTAGAAGCCTATTGAATAGATATTTTAATAAAGCGGATATTAAGGGAATTAAGGTCAATGATTTGCGGAATACTTTTATTGTCTATCAGTTGAAGTCCGGAGTGCCGATTGATGTGGTATCGCAAGTGGTTGGTCACAAGCGGATTTCCACTACCGAAAAATACTTGGAATTGATTGATAATAAAGAAGAATCAAGAGGAATAAAGTTAAGAGAGTTATAACCTGGCGCGTTTGGCGATGTCGGATTCGACAATAGCCTTGGGACGACCATATTTAAGAGACGATAATTTTTTAATCATCTCCGACATCTTGGGATTGCCGGGTTTCTTTTTTTCAACAGCGGCCACATGAAGCGAAAAAGGATCTTTGGGAACACCATTGATCATGGTTTTGAGATAAATATCGCCGGTGCCAAGGTTTAATAAATCATGCTCGCTGAAGGTGGGCTGGAACTGGCGGATTAAAAAGCCGGCGTCGGAAATACCCACCCGGAAACTGCAAATGGAGCCAACGTTACCAAAAACGGCGTTTTTGACCTCGTCGTCCATCTGGGAGACAAATTGATTGGCTACCGTTAAATTAAGATGATATTTTCGGGCCTCAGAAAGAATTACGGCAAAGTCCTGAGTGGCAAAATTTTGGAATTCATCAACATAGAGATAGAAGTCGCGGCGAGAGGCTTCGGGTGTATCCTGGCGGCTCATGGCGGCAATTAAAATTTTAGGAATTAAAACCAGTCCAAGAAAGGCGGAGTTTTCCTCGCCAATTGAACCTTTGGCCAGATTGATAATTAAGATTTTGCCCTGATCCATGGCCTCCCTAAAATTAAAAGAGGAGGTGGATTGGCCAATAATGTTGCGCATCATGGTATTGGTAATAAAGCGACCGAATTTAGAAACGATGTAATCAAGAACCTCTGATTTGTGAAAGTCGCTGGTTTGAGCAATTTGATCGGTCCAATAGCGTCTGACCATCGGGTCTTTGATTTTGGGCATGAGATATTGAACAAAGGAGGGGTCAGTCAGACAGCGGACAATTTCAATAAAGGTGGCACCAGGTTCGGTCATAACGGTTAACATAATGTTTCTGATGGCATGTTCAAATCGGGGTCCAACAATACCGGTTTTGTAAGGGTCGTAGAGCTTGTACATCAGATTAATAATGGAGCTGGTGACAAAATCTTTTTGGTCTTCGCGATCACACTCCATGACATTGAAACCCATGGGGCGTTCGGTTTGGGAGGGATCAAAATAGATAACATCCTCGATCCGTTCGGGTGGAATCCGCTCCAGAATACTTTCGTAGGTGTCGTGGGGATCAATAAAACAAACACCTTTGCCGGCCTTGATATCCTGAAGAGCCATGTCGGCTAAAAGCCACGATTTACCGACACCGGTTTGACCGACAATATAGAAGTGTCGCTGGCGATCAGTTTGGGTCAGACAAAATTTGGTATCAGTCCCCCGATAGACATTGTCACCAACATAGAGACCTTCCTGGGGAGAATCGGGAGGACAGGGAGCTTTTTTGGATTTGAGCCAATTGATATTAGGGGTTTCAATGGTTTTGTTGGGGAAGTGAAAAATGGAGGAAATTTCGTCGGTGGACAAAATAGTTTTACCCTTCCACCAAAAGATGACCGGGTATTTATAAATAAAATCATCAACAAAAAAACTTTTCAGATAAATTTTTCGGCTGCTTAACTTGTTCCAAGGAGACTCGAACTGGGAAAAACAGGCTTTGAGATTGCTTAAATTAACCTTGGCAATTTCGGAGGATGGGGCAACGGAAACCAGACGGAGAGCCACCTCAAAACCAGGTTTGCTGGATTTGGACTCGATGGCTTCCAACTGACGAGCATCGACTTTGTAGGAGGCCTTTTCCGGATTGCTTTCACTTTTTTTGGTCTGACTGATATAGGAGCGACCAGATTTAGACCACGCGGAATCAGCGGGGGAAACCACTAATTGAATGGCGGTGGTTTCGCCTTCGTTTAATTTTGATAAAACAGAGGTGATGGAAGCCAGTGGGTCGGTAGGAATTTCTTTGTAGGTTTTTAGCGGATAGAAAGGCAGCTTTTTTAACCCTAACCAAGCATATTCAACCT
>CAZSLG010000004.1:0-18120 GCA_964607745.1 uncultured Gammaproteobacteria bacterium
GCACCTTTACCTACGGTCAGGGAGCCTCCAATACCTATATTCTCCAATCCGATGCTAGTGGTAACGCTGCTTGGGTCAGTCCTAACTCAGTCGGTATCGGCACCACTTATTCCGCCACTAATGGTCTCACCCTCGGCGTCGGTGCCAGTAATGTCTTTGGTCTCGGCGGTACCCTCACCCAAAATACCCGTCTCAACATCGGCAATACCGAAGTTCTTTATTTTGCCTACCCATCTGGCAACGTCGGCATCGGGACGACGGGACCGGGGGCGTTGCTAGATATAAATGGAACATCTATTTTTAGAAATACTATGTATGTCAAAGCTGGAGCAGGTAATTCTGTCGTTAATGCCACATGGAGTGGAACAGATGACGGTAACTTATATGTTCTTTCTGGTGGTGTAAACAAAATTTTATTAAATGGAAATGGTAATAGTTATTTTAACGGCGGCAACGTCGGCATCGGCACCACCAATCCTAGTTACAAACTCGATGTCAATGGTGTCGCCAACGTTACTCAATTAGGTATTGGCGGTACTTCTACTGCCAAATTAAATGTCGTTGGCAATGGTAATATCACCACTTCTCTCACCGTCGGTACTTCTCTCTCTGTTGGTTCCACTGCCTATCTTGGATCCTTAAACATTAATGATCCCACCAGTATTGGTGGTTCCTATGTTGCCTCCTTTGTTGGTACCGGTACTACCGGCTTCTTGGGTTACTTGGATACCACTGCTTGGGATAAATTAGCCTCTGATGACATTACTTCCTTAACTGCCGGTACGGCTATCAGTATTACTGGATCAGGGATTGGTCGAACTATTACCAATATTGGTGTTACCGGTGTCATTGGTACTGCCAATCAGATTTTGGTTAATGGTACTGTTGGTTCCGGTATCACCGGTGCTGTTACTCTGACTTTACCCCAGGGAATTGGAACTACTTCTTCGGTTAACTTTAACTCTCTCTATCTCTCGGCCGCTGGTGTTGGTTTATCTACTATCGGTGCTGCCAACATTGGTACTTCTTTAACTATTGGTACTAACCTCTCGGTGGGTGGCACCCCCACTTTCACCGGTACCACCGTTGGTACTGGTACGACCGCTTTAATGATTGCCGCCAATGGGTCCATCTCTCGTCGTGGTTTAGGCGATTTGGCCTTTCAAAATAACGCTTCCCTCGGTTGGATCGCCAAGGCCTCTTCTAACCAAACAATCGGCACCGGCACCACCCTATCTTTCACTGGTGTTAATGGTTTAACTACCACCTCTGTTGGCACTAGTCAAATTACTTTTGGCCTTGGTGGCACCCTCAACCAATTAACTAAAATTGATCAAAATAGTAACAATTTTGGATTCTTTGGTACTGGTAATATCGGCATCGGCACCACTTCTCCCACTGAAAAACTGGAAATCTTTGGTAATCTCAAATTCAACGGTCCCGCTTCCATTTCTTCAACCAACGACCTTACTATCGGCACTTCTTCCACCGCTCTCAACTTCAATAGTTCAGGTGACGTCAATTTCGCTCAAAATCTCACCACCGGCGGCACCCTTTCCGCCTTTTCCGGTCTGTTTGTTGGCGGTACCCAAGTTGTCGATGCCAATGCCAACATTTCCGGTGACCGGATTGGCGAAATCGTCACCGCCCGCACCACTTATGACACCCTCAACGATCGCCTCAACGGCATTGTTACCAATTATTCATCAGTCATTAGTAACTCCAACTTGTTCGCTCTCAACCTAAGCACTGGCTCCACCTACGTCAATACCTCCACCTCCACTGCTTACTACAACTCTTTAATCGGTTCCATTCAAAACGATCATGGGGTTTGGTCCCGCCAAACTCCCACCTCCTGGACTTACGGTAATAGTGCCTATTCTATGGGTCCGGTAATTGTAAACGGCAATTACTTGTACATCACTACTTGGAGCTATGGTGCCGGCATCATCGATCTCACCACTAATACTCTTTACAAACAATTCTGCAACCAGGCCTCTTGTACCGGCGGAGCCACTGTTCCCGACAACTATTTCCACAACCAAGCCCTCGATACTGATAACAATGTCTGGTACGTTGGTGGCTACCGAAACTACGGTCTTCAGGCCATAAATCTCAACACCAATACCGTTAAAACCTATACCTCCAGCAATTCTACCCTTTTATACAACTACATCGGCGTTTCCTACGACAATTCTCTCCAATATTACAACGGCAAAGTCTATGTCTTCCCTTACAACAATTATATGCAAGTCCTCAACGTCGCTACTACCGCTTTTACTAACTACGGCGTTGGCGCCAGTATCCCTCAATTCGTTTACCATACTCAAAAAGTTGGTAACAAACTTCACATTTCCTCCAGCGCCGGATTCTATATCTGGAATATGGACACCGATACCCTGGAAAAACGTTACTATGCCGGCGGCCCTCAAGGTCTCAATAGTTACACCAACACTGTTTACTCCTCCATCCAAGATCCCACTGATTCCGATATCGTCTGGCTCCTTACTGCCTATTCGTGGCAAAAACTAAGTAAAACCAATGGCTGGCAAGAATTTCACCGCATCGACAGCGAAACCGGCCTTCCCTATGCCCGTTACACCATCTCCAAAATCGGCAACCAACTCTGGATTGGCGGCCAGGACGGACAACTACCCCTTGGGTACCTGGTTTACGACCTAATTTCCCAAAAATATTTTGTCATCTCTGATACCGGTAAAATTATGGGGAACGAAGAATATACCAGTTCTTATCATTTCCAAATTACCGAACAATATAACGGCAACTATTTTATTCCTGTTTATTCAAACTATGTCAATAAGTCTACCCTTACCTTCGAGGCTACCAATCAATTTCAAACCAATATTCTTATTGGCACCACTCAAAACATTACCACCGCCAAACTCAATTACACTGGTGGTGTTGGCACCAGCAATACAATTACCTGGTACCTTTCCGCCAACAATGGCACTAACTGGGAAGGTCCGGTTTCCCCTAACGCTCTTTGGGAATTTGCCAACCCCGGTACCCAATTAAAAATTGGTGCCACTATGTCCGCCGGTACCGGCACCACCCCAATTATTCGCAGTCTTAATGTTATTGCCTACGATGGTGCCACTTGGGCCGGTCAAGGCTCAAGTACAGTTGAAACCGAAGTTTTACAAGCTAGAGACTCCGCCAATAATGGTATTTTTGGTTCACTTGACTTACGTCTCGAAGATATCGAAACTGACATCCTCACCAAAGCCGACACCTCTCATAACCACGACACCCGTTATCTCCAACTTGTCGGCGGTACTCTTTCCGGCCCTCTTACTGTCAACGCCAATATCTTTACTAACAATATCCTTCCCAATAGCAATAACCTCTACGATCTTGGTTCAGACGCTCTCAAATGGAAAAATTTAAACATTACCAATATTTACGCTAGTGGCAATGTAGGTATTGGCGCTACTTCTACTGCCAAATTAAATGTCGTTGGCAATGGTAATATCACCACTTCTCTCACCGTCGGTACTTCTCTCTCTGTTGGTTCCACTGCCTATCTTGGATCCTTAAACATTAATGATCCCACCAGTATTGGTGGTTCCTATGTTGCCTCCTTTGTTGGTACCGGTACTACCGGCTTCTTGGGTTACTTGGATACCACTGCTTGGGATAAATTAGCCTCTGATGACATTACTTCCTTAACTGCCGGTACGGCTATCAGTATTACTGGATCAGGGATTGGTCGAACTATTACCAATATTGGTGTTACCGGTGTCATTGGTACTGCCAATCAGATTTTGGTTAATGGTACTGTTGGTTCCGGTATCACCGGTGCTGTTACTCTGACTTTACCCCAGGGAATTGGAACTACTTCTTCGGTTAACTTTAACTCTCTCTATCTCTCGGCCGCTGGTGTTGGTTTATCTACTATCGGTGCTGCCAACATTGGTACTTCTTTAACTATTGGTACTAACCTCTCGGTGGGTGGTTCTGTCACTCTTTCCGCCACTCCCATCGCCATTGGTACCACTGTCCTCTATATTGATGGCTCAGGCAAAATTACCAAAGGTTTAAACATTGGTACCACCTATGGAGCTACCAATGGTCTCAATCTCACCTCATATAATTTTGGTCTCGGTGGCACTCTGACTCAAGCCAATTACACCAATATCAATATCGGTACCGGTTCCTCCGGATTATCGATTCTTGGTATTAATAACAATACCCAAGCTCTAACTATCCGGGCCAATGGTAATGTCGGTATCGGGGCAACGGGCGATCCAAATATAGCCGATGCGTCTACTGTTGCGAAATTATTTATCAACGGCGACCAACACTTTACAAGACAAAGTGCAAAAATATATTTCGGGGATGTGACAAATGCAAACCCGCTTAGTATTGGAGAAGGACTGCAAGCAGACGGTGGAACCGATAAAGACTTCATGTCTATTTATCCTAGAAGCAAGCTGGTTATTCTTGGGAATGCGTATTCCACGAGGGTCGGAATTGGTAATTCTAGCCCTGCTGCAGAATTGGATGTTACTGGTAGCGCTTATGTATCCGGTAATGTCGGCATCGGCACGACTAATCCTGGTTACAAACTCCAAGTTGTCGGCAATGGCAATATCACCACTTCCTTAACCGTTGGTACTTCCCTCTCTGTTGGTTCCACTGCTTATCTTGGATCCTTAAACATCAATGATCCCACCAGTATCGGTGGTTCCTATGTTGCCTCCTTTGTTGGTACCGGTACTACCGGATTCTTGGGTTACTTGGATACCAGTGCTTGGGATAAATTAGCCTCTGATGACATTATTTCCTTGACTGGTGGCACCGGTATCACTATTACTGGTTCTGGTATTGGCCGAACTGTGGCTGTCAATTATGGTGCCGGTTTATCTAACTCTGGTTCTCAATTAATCAACTCCGGGATCATTGATACCACCAATACTACCCTGACAAAATCCGGTTCACTGGGTAGCTATACCCTTGGTTTGAATCTCGGTAATGCTAACACCTGGACAGGTATTCAGACTTTTACCTATATCCCCCAATTTGGCCCGGTATCCAACAACCCAGAAAAAGGTAACTGGGATCTGCTATGGACCGCGGCTGGTATCGGTCACCCACTGTATGAGGATGAAGAATTCGCCTTAGGCAATAATAGTGTCAATATATACAACAATACTGGTGGAACCGCAGTTGTAATTACTCGTATTGGTGATACTTCTGCTCCAAATATTTCCGGTTATGTTTTACAGATTACCAACAGTATTGGAAGCTCAGCTTCTCCTGGTCTTGGCGGTTTTTATCAAACCATCAGTGCCCGTCGTAATACTACCTTCGTTCAACGATTCCGAGCTAAAGTCCCCACAGGATATACACTCAATTTAGCTGAAAATCCACAAGGTTCTAATAGTACCTCTTATTGGCTCACTCCTGTTGCTGGTACTGGCAAATGGGAAGAATATATCCGTGTTTCTCACGCAGGAAATACTGGGACTTTTAGTAGTGGTGGCCATGTATATCTTTCAGGAACCCCCGATGTCCCGGTCACCTGGTATCTAGCAAGCTGTAATACCTACGAAGCCGAAGCTCCATTGACTGGAGAATATCTACGAAATCAATTTAGTGCTGACCAAACTTCTAGCTTCCGTATTTCTGGAAACGGTATGATTGCTGGCTCCTTAGGTTTAGGCACCACTGCATCAGGCTACAAATTAAATGTTGTTGGTGCCGCCCAAATTACTACTAACCTTAGTATTGGCGGTTCTCTCACCGCTGCTTCCCTTCCCATCGGCATCGGCACTTCCGTTCTCTATATTTCCTCCACCGGCGTCGTCACCAAAGGTCTAAGTATTGGTACTACCTATGGTGCTACCAATGGTCTCACTCTCGGCGTTGGCGCCAGTAATGTCTTTGGTCTCGGTGGCACCCTTACCCAAAACACCCGCCTTAATATTGGTAATACCGAAGTTCTCTATCTTGCTTATCCATCTGGTTATGTGGGAATCGGAACGACAAATCCTGAAAACGTACTCACTGTTAATGCTGGCACTGGATGGTCAACTAATTTGCGGGTACTAAACTTAAATACCGGAGCGGGTACTGCACAAGATGTGGCATTAGGTCTTTCGAGCAGTAGGGGTACAAATCGTATAGACTTAACTTTTTCTACAGAATACGGAGAAGGTTCATGGTCAGAAAGAATGAGACTTACAAACGAAGGTAATGTTGGTATCGGCGCCACAAATCCTGTAAATACACTTCAAATCGGGTCAATGGGTAGTAGTGGTTATTCCGGAAACCAATTTTCTTTTGGAAACGGAACACAGGTTTCAGCATTCTATCTTAATACGACAGCTGCAACATGGTATACGAATACAAATTTTTCCTTGATGCCTAGTGGCACCGGCTCAACCGGCAACGTCGGTATTGGAACAATTACACCAAGTCAAAAATTAGATGTTCGATCAACTGCAACTTCTGTAAATATTAATGTTGGAGACTCCACACAAAGTCAATACTCTTCTATTATTTTTGGTTCCGACAGCGGATCTTCGCAAATTTGGAAAGCTGGCAGCGCATATAGCTCTTGGGGTGGTGTGGGAGCCTTGAACATTTACAACTCAGCTGGATCAATCGCTTTTCATCCAAACGGAGTCGCAAATGCGATGTTTATCAATAACACGGGCAATGTGGGTATTGGTACCACCAATCCTCTCAATAAACTCTCGGTAAATGGTGATCTAAATATTGGCACTTCGGCCACCATTGGCACCAATCTTTCTGTCGGTGGTTCTGTCACTCTCTCCGCCACCCCCATCGCTGTTGGTACCACCGTTCTCTATATTGATTCCACTGGCAAAATTACCAAAGGTTTAAACATTGGCACCACCTATGGAGCTACTAATGGTTTAAATCTCACCTCATACAACTTCGGATTAGGTGGTACCCTCACCCAAAATACCCGTCTCAATATCGGCAATACCGAGGTCCTTTATCTCGCTTATCCCAACGGCAACGTCGGCATAGGAACCACCAGTCCAGGATACGGTTTAGATGTCATTAAAACAGGAACAACACAACTGAGAGTTGCTTCTGGAGTAGGAGGTCTAACGGGTGGAATTAGACTAGGAAATTATGATGCAACCCAAACCGCAGACATATTATTTACAGCTAGTGGTCAAAATTCATTGGCTATCGCCACAAATTACTCCAGCAGCTCTAATGCTATTTACTTAAAACCAAGCGGAACATATACATTTACCGCTCTCGGTTCCGGAAACGTCGGCATCGGGACGACTGGGCCAGCTTATAATCTAGAAGTTGCTGGAACAACGGGAATTAAATTAACTGGCAGTACAAACGCATATATTAGGGTTGATAGAAGTGCAACAAATAGAGATGCGGCAATAGTATTTGAAACTGCAGACGCTAACACCTGGGTCGTTGGCGCTTTAGGTGCAAGCGTTGGAACGAGTAGTAATTTAGATTTTTATGATACCGCTGGAACTGCTGGGTCACGGTTGACGATACAATCAAGCACCGGCAACGTCGGCATCGGGACGACGGGGCCTGATGCACCGTTGGCATTTGCGGCTGCTGTTGGAGATAAAATTAGATTATTCCAAGGAACTGCTTACGGATTTGGCATCCAGTCTGGTGTATTGCAAATTTATGGCAGTGATTCTGCTAGCAGAGTAGGAATAGGTTACGGAGGTTCCGCATCGTTTACAGAAACATTGTCAATAAAAGGGGGCAACGTCGGCATCGGGACGACGGGACCTGCTGCAGCATTACATGTTCGCAGTAACTATGCTTATGGTCAAATTATTGTTGCAAATCCAGATACGGGACAAGATAATTGGTTCTTGAATCAAAAGTCAGATGGAACTTTCAACCTAGCTCAAGGAAGTAGTAACAAGGTCACAGTAAATAGCAATGGCAACGTCGGCATCGGGACGACGGGACCGGGGTATCCATTGGCTGTTTATTCAGGTGGGGCACCCAGTACAATTGAGGCTCAAAAAATAGGTTATTTTGCTGGTTCGACAGTAGGTTATTTAGAATTTAGTGGGAGCACAGGTAATACAAGTTTAGTTAGTACTAACGCTGCTGGTGGCAATATATTTATCACACCGTATAACTCTTCTAGGGTTACAGCGATTACTCAAGGCAACGTCGGCATCGGGACGACGAGTCCGGGACGTAGGTTTGTTGTTCAAGGTGATGGTACAAATCTTACAAGTGTATTCTTTGCAAACAATGGGTTTTCGCAAGGAGCATCAGGTTCGACTATTGCTTTTGGTCACGGAGCACACACAGGGGATACTTATTCATACATTAATGCAGCAACAGGTGGCGGAGGTAGCGTTGGAAACTTAGTGTTAAATGCAACACAAGGCAACGTCGGCATCGGGACGACCAACCCCCTGCAAAAATTACATGTTGCCGGAAACTGCGTCACCGGCAATACCCTGCTCCCCATCCGTCGCCGTCGCCGAAAATCCCACGACCTGGAGTTTGACGATGACAGCTTACTATTTGATGACCTGCTCTGTCGGATTGATGACATACTGCCCGGAGACGAAGTCTTGTCTCTAAATGAGTTTACCGGGGTCATGGAATACGCCAGGATCAATAAACTGATGGATATGGACGTTCAGGAAGTCTATGAGCTCACCACCACATCAGGCAAAGTCATCAAAACCACCGCCAACCATCCGTATTTAACATTATTGGAAGATAATCCCATAACCAACGAGGAACAAATAAATATATGAATAATTTTTTAAACAATTTTTTGACTAAATTTCTCACGATTACCAGAGGAAATACCAAAATCTCCCAAACCCGTGAGATAGAAACCCCCCCAATCCGTGAGATAAGCAAGCCTGCAATGGACTCTTTTGCCTGCCCGTACTGCCTAAGTAAAAATTTTGTCAAACGGGGCTTTCGGCAGAAAAAAATGGAAAAGGTTCAACTCTATCTTTGCCTGGATTGTCACAAAACCTTTACCGAGCATTTAACCAAAGGCAAACACTATCCCCTGCCGGTTATGTTCGACGCTATCAGTATCTACAATCTTGGCTACTCACTGGAGCAAACCTGTCGAATTGTGAACGAAAGACACCAAAAAACCGCTCAAAGAGCGGCTTTGGTAAACTTAACAGATCCGAACAGCAACTGGACTGATAACCTTAAAAGTAAAATATCACCCCAAAAAGAGCTTGTCAAGTTCTCTAATCAAAAGGGCGTGAACTCGCCGGGGGTTGAACCCGGTAAGCTTGGGTTATCAGTCCAGCCTAGCGAACCTGCCGAGCCCACGCAGAATTCAGTATACACAATGGATTTACAGCCCTCAACCCTGTCCAATTGGCTTACCGAAACCAAAGAACTCTGCCGATTCGAACGTATGCGCGAGTATACCCTGAAAAAATACGCGCCCAAAGACATGGTTATTCATGCCACCCTCGCCCACCGCCAGCTCTACCGCTATCTTTTTCACCGGGCCAAATGCGAACTGATTATCCAGGATGATTTCAAACACCGCCGCTTCGGGCCCTTGCAGGAATTTCTGGCCATGGTCCCCGGCGAGTGCCCGCACCAGTACTTCCAAGACGGCCTGCGCGCCAGCGAAACGCCCTTAACTTTTTCCAAAACCCAAATGATTGTCCGCAGCAAACAAAATTACGCCACCCGGCTGGCCACCTTTGTCCTCCAGTCAGTCAAAGACAGAAAACTCCGCCATGAGGCCCTGCAAAAATTCATGCTGGCCAATGACACCGTCACCGTTGCCACCGAAGTGCCAGTGTATTTAACCCGCGACGATTTGGAACATATGCAGACACAGCTGGGGTTTGAAATATATCCCCGTGTCATTGCGAACGAAGCGAAGCAATCTAATCACAAGATTGCCGCGGTCGCTACGCTCCCTCGCAATGACAGGAAAGTGGAATTGCCAAAATTAATCACCGGTCACATCGACTTTCTCCAAATTCGAAACGGTCAAATTCACATTTTGGACTACAAACCCAACGCCGCCCAAGAACGTCCCATAGAACAGCTGACGCTTTATGCCATGGCGCTATCGCGGCTTACCGGTTTAAGATTATTTGAGTTTAAATGCGCCTGGTTTGACGAAAAAGATTATTTTGAATTTTTCCCCTTACATGTCTTATTTAAACCCAAGAAAAATCAAAGACGCCGAAAAATCTATACCATGGAAGGAATTTACCAAATTAACCAGGATGCCAAAAAAATATTAAATGTTAAACCGATTAAAAATGTATAATTATCCCAAAAGACCGGTAAAAAGCTTCCAAGACTTGGAAGTGTATCAAAAGCTCCTGGCAGTTTCAGTTGCGATTGCCAAACGGGTTACATCTGAAAAAATGACCGCCATGGCCCTGGATTTACCAGTCAAAATCGCCACCGCCCACAGCTTACGCTTTGGCGATCAGACCAGGGCAATTGAGGCTCTGGAGGAAGTCATGCTCAACTGCAATATATTAGTTGTCTATCTGGAACAGTATCGGGATATCGAAAATAAAGAGATAGAGCCAGAATTTTTTGAAGAGCAAATTAAAAATCTTTTATCCACCCGAACAAAAATTCTCCATTTACAAATGTCCTGGAAAAAATTCGCCAAAGACTATGCTAAATAATATAAAACATTTCGTTGACACTCACCCAATCGGTCGGGTTTTTGGACTCGGCCAGGAAAAGATGGTCTGGAAAAAAGTCCATGAGCTAAAACCCGGGGCAAAGATTGCCGTCAACAGAGATGGAAAACTCGACTGGGATGAAATTGTCTCCGTCAAAAAAGTCGGCCGAGAGAGAGTCTACGATGTCGAAGTTGAAGGCACTCACAACTTTGTCGGCAACGGCATCATCGCTCACAACACTTATATTTCCGGAAATTTGGGTATCGGAGTAACCAGTCCGAGTAAAACACTTGATATCACCGGCGATATTAAATTGACCGGCACCATGTTTGTCGGTGCCGCCGGTACTACCGGTACCAGTGGTCAAGTTTTGTCTTCCAATGGCGCTGGTTCCCTCCAATGGATTTCTTCCGGTGGTGTCGGCACCACCTACTCCGCCACCAATGGTCTCACTCTCGGGGTCGGCGCCAGCAATGTCTTTGGTCTCGGCGGGACTCTGACCCAAAACACCCGTCTCAACATCGGCAACACCGAAGTCCTTTATCTCTCCTATCCTGATGGTAATGTCGGTATCGGCACCACCAGTCCCGGCAGCAAATTGGAAATAAACGGCGGCATAAGACTGACCGGAAATGGATCATTCTCCACCAATATCGCTCAAATTTATCGGGATGCTACCAACGGCCTAGTTATGGCCGGATATGCCGGTTCAAAATATGACTTAGCTATCGCCGACGGTGCCGGAACATTTCTTATAAGTAACCCCCAAGGAACCAATAATTTATCCTTAATTCAAGCCGGTGGTGGCTCAGTCGGCATCGGCACCACCCTTCCCCTCTATCCCCTTCACGTTGCCACCACTGCCGCCGACAGCATCAGTGGTAATTTTGCCGGCTACGTTGCTGCCCAAAAATATCTCGATCTTGATAATCAGGATAAATATTTCCTCGACATTGCCAACGCCTCTGACAACTCTTCCTCTCTCGCCCTTGAACGTAGCGGTTCCATCCGTTTCAACACCAATTATATTGGCAGCAACTGGTACACCATTCAGTACGGCGGGGCTACCAAAATTCAAAACCTCTACAACGCCGGTACCGGCAATGGCGGTCTTCTTATCTCCGCCTCAGTTGTCAACGCCGGTGCTACTGCCGTCGCTGTCTGGGACAACAGCCTCTTTGTCTCTGCCAAAGTTGGCACCACCGGTTTTGTCGGCATCGGTAACACCCTCCCCACCGAAAGACTGGATGTTACCGGCTCTATCAAGGTCAGTAAAAGTGTCATTTTTACCCCCCAGAACACCTACACCGGCACCACTCTCCCTGGCACCGTTTATTTTGATACCGGCTCTTACGCCGTCGGCACTTCCGACTCCACCGGCCATCTCTATGTTCTTGGCAATGAACCATCCACTCCCGCCTGGCACCGTATTGCCATGGACATGACCAAATATTCCGTCGGTGCGACCTCCATTGGCAACACCGGCTATATCGAAATTGTCCATAATCAAAACACCAATGACCTTCTCGCTGATGCATGGGTCTACGATGGCACAAAATACATTCAAATCGACGATTTTTCCGGCCAACCAAACATCAATGATCCCTCTTTAATCAGTCGGTACAAAATGGAAGAAGCGTCAGGCACTCTCGACAACTCAGAAGGGACAGCCGGAAATGATTTAATCGATAAAAACTCACCCACATATCAACAGACAGGGAAAAACAGATATGCTGTAAGTTTCGATGGCACTAATGATTATTTTTGTTCATCAGTAGATGGATCAACCTGTGCCGATGTGAACGCTCTTGATGTAGACACCGCCTCATTTTCAATCGGTGGCTGGTTTAAACACGACACCATTACTACCAACCCCGATTACGCTATCACTAAATTTAGTACTTCTCCCTCATTAAATAGCGGTAACGGTGCTGACGGAGCTATTTCCGTCAGCACCAGCAAAAATGTTAACACCGCGGTTATTAGAACTGGAGGAACTTATGCGGATGGTATTGCTTACAGGGTTAATGCTCCCGCTGATGGTGCTTCTTCAGTTACTAGATATTTAGGTTCCGTCACTCTTTCCAACGGTATTGCCGCTGGAAACGAAGTCATGATTATCAACATGCAGGGAGCTGCCGGAGATTACACTGATGTCGGTAACTATGAAATCATGACTATCCAATCGGTTACGGCCGATACAATCACTTTCACTGGATCAATTAGTAAATCTTATAACGGAACTACTTCATCAAATCAGAAAGTAGTTGTTCAAAGAGTGCCTAATTACACGACTGTCACTGTTGCTAGTGGTGGAGCTATCACCGCTTCTGCATGGGATGGATTAACAACAACTCCAACCGGTACGGCAGGTTATTATACCGGTATCGTTGCTTTTCGGGCCCAAACTTCTGTAACTGTTAATAGCGGTGGGGTTATATCCGTTAACGGTCTTGGCTACCAAGGCGGTAATGCTAATGCAACACAAGGAACAAGTAGGCCCGGAACTGGAGCAGGTTTAGTTGCAGCAAATGATGGTGGTGGGGGTGCTGGGTGCTCTTCTACTGACGGTACGTCTGGTGCTGGTGGGGGTTATGGAGTTGCAGGAACTAATGGTAATACTTATGGTGCTTGTGGCCCAGCTGTTGGCGGAGGCACATACGGCAACGCCCAACTAACTACTTTACATTTAGGATCGGGTGGAGGTGGAGGAAATAATGGCGGCGACGGTACTGGAGGAACCGGAGGCCCGGGTGGAGGTATTGTATTTATTGTCACCCCTAGCGTCTCTCTTGGTGCTGAAATAACTGCTAATGGTAGTAACGGTGGCGCAGCCTCTGGAGGAACTAGTGCCCATGGAGCATCTGGTGGGGGTGGAGGAAGCGGTGGATCTATATTTATTGCGGGCACAACCTTTTCTCTTGGTTCAGAAATTGTTACGACAACCGCTGGAGCGGGCGGAGCAGGTTCTTTAGGCGCAGGAGGTGGTGCTGGTGGTGTTGGCCGAATCGATCTTGATTATAGTGGTACCAGTCCGGGCGGCACTCAAACCAACCCTGATGCAACCGTAACCGCCCTTCAATCCTCAACTGGCGGTTACAAACTTTATATGAATTCATCCGGCAATTATGTTTTTGGTATTTCTGATACAACTAGTTTTGCCAAAGACTCCGCCACTACTGAAACTAGCTACGCTGATAATCTCTGGCATCATGTAGTTGCAGTTAAAAACGGCACTAGTAGTATCAGGCTTTATGTTGACGGTCAGGAGCTGGCGTCTGACTATTCATTGGCAACCACCGGATCAATTTCCAATATTAATCCATTTTACTTAGGCGCCGATTATGATGGCACGTCCAATACTTGGGCCGGTTTATTTGATGAAGTCTTTGCTTATAACCGTGCCATAACTGCCGGAGAAGTCCAGGAAATATACCGCTCCAACTCTAGATATGAGATTCAACAAACCGACGCTAATACCGTCCGCTTATACAACTATTCCGGAGAAACCCAACAACTCCGTCTCGATGTCGTTGTCTTCGGCGCCGATTTGGCTGAATGGTACACTGCTGCCGACCAAAGTATTGAAGCCGGTGATGTTGTTTCTCTTACTGGCCAAAAAGACCCGAACAATGTCCCCATCATCGACAAATCCAAGATTAGCGGTGACCGCAAAATCATGGGCATCATTTCCACCAAAGCCGGCCAGGAACTCGGTCTCCCTGCTCCCGACCGTCGCCTTGTCGCCCTCTCCGGTCGTGTCCCCGTCAAAATTGCTCCGGATTCCCCATCCATTCTCGCTGGCGACCTGCTCACCGCCTCCAACTCTTATCCCGGCATGGCTACCAAAGCTATTACTGCTGGTTTCACTGTCGCCAAATCTCTCGATTCCTGGACCCCAAATACTGGTGTTTCCAAAATCGATTCTTTTATCAACGTTACCTGGTACGATCCCGAGGTCTTCCTCACCGATGCCGGTGAAGTTTATGTCAGCTACAATATCTCCGAATCGGTTCTGGCCTCTCTTGGCTACGACGGCGCCAAAAATGAAATCGAATCCGCCACCTATTCTCTAACTGACTTGTCCGCTGGAGCTTCAGCGGCGGCGGGTTCTCTTGTTACCAAAGTTGGCCAATTCGCTTCACTTTCAGCCGCCAATCTTTCCGTCGGTCTTATCTCTGCCAAAAATATTATTGCCGATAATCTAGTGGTCAAAAATATCTTTACCAAGCAGATCAAGTCAGATGTCATTCTCACCGGCAATCTTACTGCCACTGATGCCACTGTTTCCGGCTTACTGACCACCAACAATTTTGTCGCCAAAGAAGCTACTATTTCCACTCTCTACGCCGACCGGATAATTTCCCGTGAGGGTAACTTCAGTGAAATCCTTACCGACAAAATCACCTCTCTTCGAGACGAACTTCGTCAAATTATTGCCGACCGCCAGGTTGAATCCACTCCTTCTGCCATTTACACCGCTTCTTCTACCTGGGACACCTCGATAGCTACTGATTCCGTCTTACCCTTCCGAAGCTTTAGCGAAGGAGGGCTCACTCTTGACGGTAATCTGGTTATCGGTGCCGACCTGACCCTCAAGGGCACCGCTCCCCTCAATTCCGTTTCTGTCAGTACCCTCCTGGCCGTCGGCCAAATGGCTCTAAAAGATAATATTTTAGAAACCACCGCCTCTACTCTCTTAATCCAACCCTCCGGCACCGGTACTATTTCACTTCTCCAAAATCGTTTAATTATCGCCGACACTGGTGAAGTCACCATCAATGGCAATCTAAAAGTCAGCGGTAATCTCATCGCCTCAATGCTTCAGGCTCAGAAAATTGAAGCCGACTTGGCTCGATTCAACAAGGTTGAAGCGGCAGAGGCTACCATCGGCAAAATCAATGTTACTCTTGACCTGCCCGCCATTGCCACTGATTCAGCCTCTCTTGTTATTGCTGTCGGTTCCTCGGCTCCAAATAGTACTTCTTCCGCCAGCCTTATTTCCAATGCCACCGCCGGTGTTGCCTCCCTGCCTTCCGGTGAGACCGAAGTTGTCATCAACAATAGCCGCCTCACCTCCACCTCCATGGTCTATCTCACCCCCAACGGTTCCACCCAAAACCAAGTTGTCTACGTTAAGTCAAAATACGTACCCCAGTCTTCCGAAGCTTTAGCGCAGGAGACCTCCTTCTTCACCATCGGCCTCGACTCCACTCTGCCTACTGATTTATCTATAAATTGGTGGATAATAAATTAAGAAAACTCTAAATCCAAAAATCTAAATTCTAAATTGTTTAGATTTTAGACTTTAGGATTTAAAACTTTCATGTCCAAATCATATATTTTTCCTCTTATCTCCATTTCCGGATTAACTTTTATTTCCGTCAGTGGTCTTATCTTTTTCAAATCCAAAGAAAATCCTCCCCTAAACCCCCTTGCTCCGTCTTCATCTCTTTTACCCACACCTACTTCGACACCGGAAACCGGTTTACCTGCCGGGGAGAATAGACAAGTACCAAAAAGTATCGAACATTATCTTTTAGCATCACAACAATTTTTTACTCAAGCCCTCGAAGCCCAAAACACTAAAAAAAGTTCTGCTACCATCAGTAACCTTCTTAACCGCTCTTTGACTCTGGCCACCGAAGCCACCCGTCTCTTCCCCAACGACTATCGTGGGTTTTTACAGCGTGGTAATGTCTACCGCTCCCTATCGGCCACGCCCCAAATCACCGACGCCGCTATCAAGGACTTCGCTTCTGCTCATCAGCTTAATCCTTCCCTAGCCGAAGTCACCCGAAATCTCGCTTCTCTCTACGCCCTCAAGGGTGACGCCCAAAACACTCTCGTCTTTCTTGGTAAAACCGTCTCTCTCGAACCCACCAAGGCTCAAAATTTCTATGATCTGGCTCATCTCCAACAACAAACCGGCCAAATCAATGCCGCCGTCCACACCTACGACCAGCTCTTAAGTATTCTGGCCGACCCCGATCAAAAAAACAAAATCATCTCCGAAAAAACGGCTCTGGAAAATCTTCTCTCCCAAACCCCGAACCCTTCCGGAGCTTCAGCGAAGGAGGGCCCTTCACCTTTCGCCTCACCTGAACCTTCATTGGAAGCATCTGAACCTTTACTCCAAGCCAGTAACATCTCAGGGTTAGTTATCGCCGCTCCGGAGTCTGAAAAAAATATTAGCGTCCACGACCTCACCGAAAGCAACTCTCTTTCCGGTAACGCCACTCTTTTATCCGGCCAAGCTTCTCTTTCCATCTCCAATACGGAGCTTAAACCCGATTCCCAAGTTTACGTTTCTGTCATTTCTGGTGGCAAAAATCTTACCTTAGAAATCCTGGGTAAATCAAACGATTCTTTCACTGTCGGTCTCCTCGACCCTACTCCCGAAAATATCGAATTTAAGTGGTGGATCATAAATTAAACAAATCCCAAAATCTAAATTCTAAAATCTAAGAATGGATAACAAATATAATCTGGTAGAACGAGTTGAAAAACTCGGTAAATCAATAATTTCTTTTGCTAAACAAATCCCCAGAAACACGATAACTCTACCACTAATATCTCAGTTCATTAGGGCCGGCACGAGTATTGGAGCTAATTATTGCGAAGCCGATGATGCTGAAAGCAGAAACGATTACGTCCACAAAGTTGGAATTGCCAAAAAAGAGGCTCGAGAAACAATGTATTGGACTAAAATGCTAGTCGAAGCCGAACCAAAATTAAAAAATGAAGCCTTGGTGATTTATCAAGAGGCCAAAGAAATCAATTTAATTATGAACGCCATCATCAAAAAAGTGGTCACCAACAACACCAAAACCCCACCATAATTCTTTACTTTTTATTCTTTAGATTTTAAAATTTAGACTTTAGACTTTAGACTTTAGATTTTAGACTTTTCTTCTTACTGTGTCCCAGTTGGCGTCGGAACTACCTTCTCCGCCGGTGGTTCTAGTCCGGTTTTGGGCACACTTACCTTACCCTTAACTCCGCTAGGAATCGCCTCCGGCAGTTTCAGTGTCTCCGGCGTAGTTCCGGTAGTCGTCGGAGAACTTGCTTCCAATTCCTTTTTCCATGTCGCCAATTCCCCACTGGCCTTTTCGTAATCGCCGCTTTCCGGACTTACCAAACTTAGTGCTTGACTCAATCGGGCCACTGCTTCAGTCAATTTTTTCTGTTGCTTGGCCGCATTAGCCCAGTTATACCACCCATTGGCAAAATCGTTTTTCAGAGTCACCGCCTGTTCAAACAACCTGTCTGCTTCATCAAATCTCCCCATTGCATACAACAATCCTCCAAAATCCAGCCTCAAAGCTGGGTTAATCGGGTCCAAAACAATAGCTTGGGAATATGCCTGAATTCCCCAGTCAGTCGCACCGTCCACTAAACCGATTAATTGTTTATAAATCACTGCCAAGTTCGTCCAATATAACGGATTTCTATTATCCAG
>CAZSLG010000004.1:18220-20103 GCA_964607745.1 uncultured Gammaproteobacteria bacterium
GCCGTCAACCACAACCACAGCCACAAACCTACCAAACTAAAAGGTAGGATCAAAAGTACTAAACCCAAAATCATCACTTTTATTTTATTTTTTCGATCTGTTTGCCCCTTCCATCCCTGCCACCAAACAAAAACCCAAGCCATCAAACCCATCAAACCTAGCTCTGTCCAGATCTGTAAAAGCCAACTTCCTGACCATTGATACACATTTGCCCACGCCAAAGACGAATTAAATTGGACCGGTCTCCACCAATAAAAAGCCTCGATAAAATTACCCACTCCCGACCCCACCAGTGGTTTTTGTTTCAATGCCTCCACCGCAATCATCCAGCTACTTCTTAGGTCCAACGCTCCCCAGCCGGTTTTAAAAAGTTTGTATAAATCTAATAGTGTTACTACCAATAAAATCCCGACCATTACCGCCTCACCTATATATTTCTCCCGACTTTTTATTTTTGTCCACAATTTCTGTCCCCAAGCCCACGCTACCACTATCAATAACCACAATTCCCCCATCGACTCGCCCACCAGACTCCATCGGTCTGTTATTGAAATTAACGGATTATTAGTGGGAAAATTAATTGGCAGCTTTTTGGTTGGTATCAAAAAAACCACCAAAGACACCAATGCCACTATTATTGCCACTACTGTTAGATATTTTAAAGCTCTGTCTTCCTCACCCTTTTCCGCCGTCTGCAACCACAAAAATGTTGCTCCCACCATCCCCAATATTGTCCCCCATCCTGATACATTCGTGGCCGTCCGAATTCTTACTCCTACCAACTCCAAAAAAAATGAAAAAGAAGCCATCAGAAGCCATACTAGCAACCAGCTCATTGTTGACGACCAGTTAATTTTTTGCCTGTCTTTGTCCAAAATTAGTCCCGTTCCCCAAATCAGTAACCCTAGCGCTACTGCCGTCCCCATTAACCAATTTTTTCCAAAACCAAAGCCATCAATCACTATCGGCAAAAACATTATTGGAACAATTGCCAACAGCAGACGACTATAGATTTTGAGTATTGTTTTCATAATATAAGATTAGCAATATCACCCTTGTCGGGCAACCACCAAGTACCTCTTATTACCGCATTATTATCTCTATTTACTAAGCTTATTAAAAATCTGTCCTACCCTCCTTGTCAAAGGAGGGTGCCCGAAGGGCGGGTGGATTTATTTTAATATACTCAACGGATCCAGTTTTCCTTTAGTTGTTTTGATTTCAAAATGCAAATGCGGTCCAGTTGACCGGCCGGTTGACCCCATCACCCCTATTTTTTGTCCCTGATTTACCTTTTGCCCCAATGTTACCGCAATTGAATTGTTAAGCATGTGGGCATATAAAGTCTGATAACCGTTACCGTGGTCAATAATCACGTAATTTCCATACCCTCCTCCATTCCATCCGGCCGTTACCACCGTTCCGCTCTGAGCCGCCAAGATATTCGGTCCGTCTCTTGAGGCAATGTCGATTGCCTGATGATACCAATAGAATCGCTGGGTAATTCTTCCCGAAGTTGGCCACATAAAATTACCCTCTCCCACCACTCCCGAAATTGGTGCCACACTCCTGGCCAGATACCGGCTGGCATCAATCACCACTTCCTTCGGCTTAATTGCATCCGGTATCATCAATTCCTGGCCGGCATTAATAGCAAAAGTCTCGTCATTACTAAACGAGTTAAAAGGATAGTCAACTATGTTTTGGGCATCCACACTATAGTATTTGGCCACACTATAAACCGTCTCCCCTCTTTTAACTTTATGTCTGACTCCGATTATCGGCAATATCCGCAATATCTGCCGGGGCCTAATCGCGTCGACACTTTTTAGATTGTTTTCCCAAATGATCGTATCTACCGTTACTCCAAATTTCAAGGCAAT
>CAZSLG010000005.1:0-15625 GCA_964607745.1 uncultured Gammaproteobacteria bacterium
GGTACATATTTAATTAATTTTAGAGAGCCCTAAGAATTAATTAAAAGTACCTAGTACTTAAAAGAGGGCGAAAGGTTGTGCCTTAACTAAAATCAGATTGTAGTCTAACACAGTATTATAATAAATACCATGGATTTGTATTTAAGGGTGCGCAAAATAATTCAAAACCTTCCCGGGAAAGAAGATAAAAAAGAGAGGGCGTGGGTACAAAAGTATCTTGGGAGTAATAAACCAACCAGATGTGTCAAAACCGGCGAGATAAAGAAGGTGGCCAGAAAATTTTTGAAGGAAAATGATTTATCAGAAACAGAGTTTTTTGAATTGATAGATAATTTGTATTCGAGAGCCAAAACTTTTGAAGAAGTTGATTTGGCGGCCAAATTAATTGGAATAAAAAAGAATTATAGAAAAAATATAAAAGTGGAAGGCTTGGGCCAATGGTTAACATATACCTGTGGCTGGGCAGAATGCGACACTTTATGCCAATCAAATTTTACAGCTGAGGAAATACTGGGAAGATGGAATGAGTGGAAAAAGTTTTTACTGAAACTTAATATAAGCAAAAATATTCAACAGAGACGGGCTAGTTTGGTACTACTATGCAAAGCCTTACGGCAATCCGACGATAAAAGAATAGTTGAGTTGGCCATAAAGCAGGTAGAAAGTCTAAAATCAGAAAAAGAAATTTTAGTTACTAAAGCCGTTTCCTGGATACTCAGGTCAATGTACAAAAACCACAAAGAAAAATTGGCTGAATATTTGAATGAAAATAAGAACAGTCTGCCTAAAATTGCATACCGAGAAGCAATGACTAAAGTTTTAACAGGTAAAAAAGGCGTAAACAGGGTAAAATAACTAAGTGAAAAGAATAACAGTTAAAATTACTGGGCCGGCGGGGATGGGAATAAAGAGTGCGGGATTGCTGCTAGCCAAAATCGTAACTGAGGCGGGGTACTATTTTGCTGATTATTCGGAATATCCGTCACTAATTCGCGGGGGGCATAATACTTATCAAATCACCATTAGTCCAAAAGAGGTGTTTATGGCTGATAAGAAAGCGGATTTGCTGATTGCTTTAGCTCCGGGACATGAAGAAGATGGAAAAAATTTACTCAAGATTCCCCTATCGACAATGACGATGCAGTTGGGAGGACAAATATACGCCAATACCATCAGTATCGGTGCTATTTGCTGGATTTTGGGTTTAAACCGAGAAAATGCTAAAAACATAGTAACCGGTTACTATGGTGATGATCCTAAAAATCCAGAGGCTTTTGAAATTGGCTGGGGATGGGCCGGCATAAATGCTAAAAAAAATGAAATTGATAAAGCAAAAGATAATGGAGACAGGGGGTCGATAATGGATGGAAACGAGGCTTTTGGTTGGGGACTTTTTAGGGGTGGTTGTAGTTTTTTTGCCGCTTACCCAATGACTCCCGCAACCGGAGTGCTGCATTTTTTGGCTAAAAACCAGGTCAAATTTGGGATAAAAGTAGTTCATCCTGAAGACGAAATTGCGGTAGCCAATGAAGCCACCGGAGCCTCAATTGCCGGAGCTTCCGCGGCTGTGGCCACATCGGGTGGAGGGTTTGCTTTAATGAACGAAGCAGTCAGCTTTGGGGGGATGATAGGGGCTGGGGTTGTTTATTTTGTGGGACAAAGACCGGGACCAGCAACCGGTATGCCGACCTGGACAGTGCAGGGAGATTTGCTTTATTCCGTGTTTTCCGGACATGGAGAATTTACGAAAATTGTGTTGGCGCCGGGAGATACTCAGGAGTGTTGGGAATGTGGCTGGGAGTCAATAAATCTGGCAAATAAATATGACATACCGGTAATAGTGCTGGCGGATAAAATTCTTTGCGAGAGTTCAAAAAACATTATCGACCCAGAGAAAGGAAAAGTGGAGGTAATAAAATCCAATAAGATAATTCCCGGTAGTGGGATTTATCTTTACAATAGTTATGAGCACGATGAAGAGGGTTTTTCGACCGAAGATGCAGGAATAGCCAAAAAAGGAACGGAAGAAAGACTTAATAAAATGAAAAATATTTTAAAAATAGAAAAATATATTTTTAATTTTTATGGGGAAAAAACAGCTAAGAGCTTGATTGTTTCATGGGGATCGACTAAAGGAGCAATTTTGGAAGCGATAAGGGGTAATAGTGATATGGCCTATTTACAGATTAAAATGCTTTGGCCACTAAATAAAGAGATTGAAAAAGTAATTAAGTCTTTTAAGACTAAAATATTAGTGGAAAATAATGCGACAGCACAGTTGGGAAAGTTATTAAGGTCGGAAATGGGGATTGAATTTAACAAGACAATTTTGAAATATGACGGTAGACCATTTTTTCCAAATGAATTAAAGGAGGAATTAAAAATACAAAACCCCTCTCCCCGACATAAAGTCGGGGCTTCTCCCCTTGAAGAAAGGGAGAAATAACTATGAATATAATTGATTTAAAATCAAAAATAATTCCGACGTGGTGTCCGGGGTGCCAGGATTTTGTGATTTATGCCAGCCTTCAGCAAGCGATAATTAACCAAAAAATTGATATAAAAGATTTGGTAATCGTTTACGATATTGGTTGTATTGGTAATATGGCCGATTTTTTGAAAGTTTTTGGGGTACATTCACTTCATGGCCGATCAGTCCCTACAGCTGTCGGGATAAAACTAGCTCACCCTGAACTGAAGGTGGTGGTGGTGGGTGGTGATGGCGGAGTTTATGGAGAGGGGTTGTCACACTTAATTGCCGCGGCCAGATTAAACATTGATATTACGGTTTTGGTGGCCAATAATCAACTTTATTCCTTAACTACCGGACAAACTAGCCCTACGACTCCGAAGGGAGCAAAAACCAAGTCAACCCCAAATGGGGTGGAAAGTGTGCCAATAGAACCGGAAGGATTGATTCGGGCGGTCAACCCAACGGCTTGGGTAAAACATGTTAGCTGTCAAAAGCCACCGGAGGTGACAAAGGCAATTGAGGCAGCCCTGAAACACCATGGTTTTGACCTTCTAGACATTGATCAACTTTGTGTTAGTTTTGGAAAACAATTGCTTTAAGAAACCCATGAAAAATAAAAAGGTTGAGGAAGTTTTGGTAGTGTCACCAATATTTGAGGAAGTAAAAGACTTAAGACAACGATATCGAGCCCTAAGATTGACTATTAAGAAAATCCGTCAATTTACCGAAGGAAAAATAAAAAGAAGAGTAGAATGCTGACAGAAAAAGTATAAATCCCAAAATACCAAAAAGATTTCTGGGTAATGGCTTTTTTGAGTAAAAATAGCGCAAAAAGTCCCACTAAAAAGGAAATAATAAAAGATAAAATAAGAACCGGGGTAAAAGAAAGCGAAGAGATGGCTTTTGAATCAAGCAGGAGAGCACCCAGGGAAGCTGGAATAAATAAGCAAAAGGAAAAATTAAAAGCATCAATCGGAGAAATACCTAGCAATAAGGCGGTAGCGATAGTGGCTCCGGAACGAGAAACACCGGGTAAAAGGGCTAGGGCCTGAGCTAGGCCGATGATTAAGGCAGATTTGTAATTAAGAACTGATTTATTTTTTGCAGTTCGGGTGGAAAAAAGAAAAACAGAGGTAATTAGAAAAAAGAGAGGTAAAAAGTGGATTGAAGAGAAGATAGCGCTTATTTGATCTTTTAATAAAATACCAATAAATGCCGCCGGCAGGGTGGCTACCAAAATATATTTTAAATTGGATAAAAAATATTTGATTTGTCCTCGAAAAAATACCAGAACCGATAACAAGGTGGCGGTATTAAGGAAAACATCAAAGGTTAAGGAAGGGGTAAGGCTTAGAAAATATTGGGCGAGATTTAGATGTCCGGATGATGATATGGGTAAAAATTCAGTTAAACCCTGAATAAAACCTAAAAAAAGTGAAGATAACGTAGTCACGGTTTATTTTACCGCTTAGGAGACTGTTTTTTACGTCTGGCTTTGCCACCAGTACCGACCATACGCCGTTGTCGGACCCGAGAATCAACAGTTAAGAGGCCGGCTTGACGAAGAGGTGAAGTAAAATCGGGGTTGATGATTTTGAGTGCCCGGGAGAGAGCCAAGGTTAAGGCCTCGCGTTGTCCCTCTTTACCTCCACCAATAATTTTAGCTTCGTAATAATATTTGTTCTGGGTTTCGGTTTTGATAAAAGGTTCTTCTAAAAAGATATAAGTGGTAGGAAAATATTTTTGGACATCCAGCTTGTTTACAATAGAGGAGCTTTTGCCGGCAAAAAGCTTAACGGTGGCAACGGCAGCTTTACGTCGACCCAGAGCATATGTATATTTTTTACTTGATTTTGTCGGCATAGGGATGAGCGGCATCATTAAAAATCTTTAAACGAGCAAGACGACGAGGTCTGAGGGTATTTTTGGGTAACATACCGGCGACTCCGTGAGAAATAACCAGACGAGCGTCTTTTTGGAGTAAATTTTTCAGAGACATTTCCCGAAGGTGGCCAGTATAGGCAGTGTGGTGGTAATAGATTTTATCTTTTAATTTATTGCCGGTGGTCACAATTTTACTGGCATTGATAGCCACGACATAGTCCCCATCATCACGATTTAGAGAAAATGAGACTTTGTCCTTGCCCATTAATATACGAGCAATTTCGACAGAAATACGGCCAAGAGTTTTACCGGAAAGATCTATTAAGTGCCAAGATCGAGTTATTTTATTTTCCTTAACTATGGTAGTTTTTAATTTCATTTTTTTGCTTTTTCTTTAACAACTTTTTTGCTAACTGCTTTTCCGCCTGAGGCGGATTTCGCTTTGCTCAACTTTTTTTCTTTTCCATCTTTAGTGGAAACTTCTGTTTTGGGAAAGGGTTTTACCAGACTTAATTTAACTAGGAGGGAATTATCACCTTGACGATAGCCGACTTTATCCGAGCGAAAAAAATTGCTTTTCTGATCACCAAAAACAGTTTTCATACGATTAATCAGATCGGTGACAAAGTGGCGGTTATCAAAAATTTTATTTATCCGCCGAGCTGAGGTCAGGTCACCAATTACAGCTAAAGTGGCTAAACTCTCTGCTGAGGAACTAATTGATTTGGCTTTGGCGGAAGTAGTGGTGATAAAACCGTGAGTAAAAAGACTTCGAAGTTGACTTCGAAACAACGCCTGGCGCTGGTTACTGGTGCGATTAAGTTGGCGACCAAAAATCCGATGACGCATCTTTATTTACTCCAGGAATAGCCCTTATTTTTGAGCCAAGCATCAATAACTTTCAGTGATTTTTCACCGACATTTCGGGATTTACTAACTTCAGCCCGACCGGACTTGACCAGGGCATCAATAGTTATAAATCCGGCTTTTTTGAGAGCGTTGGTAACCCGGAGCGGTAACTCGATTTCTTCAATGGAGATGTCGGAAAGAAGAGAACCGGGATTGGCCGACAGGGTAACTACCTCGTCATTAAACTCTCGGGTATCAACGATTTGATTAAGAGAATTGATTAAATCTTTGGCGGCGGTTTTAAGAGCTGTTTCCGGACTGACTGAAGCATCGGTCCAAATTTCCATTGTTAGTTTATCGTAGTTTGATTTCTTACCCAAACGAGTAGGTTCGATAGTATAGTTAGCTTTTAACACCGGAGTAAAAGTAGCGTCAAGAATTATTTCACCGACAATATCGGTTTTTTGTTCTTTAGCTAGGGTATAACCAACGCCACGTTCAACTGTCATTTCGATTTTTATTTTGGCTTTGTCATCGGTGAGGGTGGCTAAAACCAAATCAGGATTGGCTACTTTGCAAATCTCACTATCGGCGATGTCGCCGGCAGTGACTACCCCTTTACCTTTTTTCTCGAGAGTCAGAGTAGTCGCTTCTTCACGGTTGTAAATAAATTTGACTTTTTTAAGGTTTAAAGAAATCTCGACCAGATCTTCTTTGACACCGGGTAGGGTGGTGAAAAGATGTGAGGCCCCATTAACCCTAATTCTGGTGATGGCAGCGCCGGGGATGGTAATTAAAAGCACCCTTCGAAGAGAATTACCTAGGGTGTGGCCAAAACCACCCACCAAAGGGCTGAGTTCGAATTTACCGTAAGAATCGGTTTGTTTAATGGTTTTAAAATGAAATCGGCTGGTGTCGATCATAGTTGTTTCCTTTATCTTGAATAATACTCAATAATTAAATTTATATCGATGCCCGATTGGATGGGATCAATAATGGGTAAAGATACTATTTTAACGGATATTCTCGATTTTTCCAAATCTAGCCATGGTGGCGCCTTAAAATCCTTGTCGGCAGCCCTGACGGTGTCACCGATTTTGGTGGCGGTATTTTTAGCAAGGCTAATTGTGTCCCCTACTTTAACACTATATGAAGCAATGTTTAGAGGAGCGCCATTTACTAATACCTGACGATGGGAAACAAGAGATCGGGCATGAGAGCGGGATAGGCTTAAACCGGCAGAATAAACAGAATTATCCAAACGTCGTTCGAGAAGGGTTAAAAGGTTGGCCCCGACGAGACCTTTGAGTTTTTTGGCTTTGGTGTAATAGTTTTTAAACTGAGTTTCGGTTAAACCACCATAAAAACGTTTAGCCTTTTGTTTAGCCCGAAGTTGAATACCATAATCGCTTAATTTTTTGGCCCGTTTAAGACCATGCATACCGGGGATAATGGCACCTTTTTTTTCTAAGGGACATTTAGGTGAAAGACACCGGGCTCCTTTTAAAAAAAGTTTAGTTCCCTCAGTGCGACAAAGGCGACATTTGGTGTTGACGGTGGATCTGGACATAAATTTTTAGGCCCGACGTTGCTTTGGAGGACGGGGACCGTTGTGGGGGATCGGGGTAATGTCGGCGATTTGGGTGACTTCAAAATCACGCTTGGTGCGAAGATAACGAAGAGCAGCATCGCGACCGGTTCCGGGACCTTTTAAGTAAACTGATAATGTTTTGATACCGTATTTTTTAGCTTCTTCTAGGGCTCGCTCAATGGCGGTGGTGGCGGCAAAAGGAGTAGACTTGCGGGAACCCTTGAAACCACAACGACCAGATGAGGACCAAGTTAGGGTATTACCTTTAAGATCAGTGACGGTAACCAGAGTATTGTTGAAAGTTGATTTGATAAAAAGTTTGGCTTCGGCAATAGATTTGGTAATAATTTTCTTTTTAGGAATAATTTTTGGAGTTTCGGTTTCAGTAGTAGTCATAATTAGTCATTTTTAGTAACTTCGGCGGCTTTTTGTTGGCCTTCGATTTTTGCCCAGGCTTCCTTGGTTAATGATCCTACAGTTTTCTTTTTACCTTTACGGGTGCGGGCATTGCTTTTGGTTCGCTGACCCCGAACCGGCAGTGAGACTATATGGCGAATTCCACGATAACAACGGATGGCCTTGAGGCGGTCAATATTTTCCCGAACTTCTTTTTTTAAATCACCTTCAACCTTAAAAGTTTCCAGGGCTTTCATTAACAAACCAATATCATCTCGGCTAAGATCCTTAATACGAGTGTTTAAATTAATACCGGCTTTTTTGGCTAAATCAATCACGTTTTTCGGACCGATACCGAAGAATCTGGTAAGACCGACTTGGGCGCGTTCGTTGTCTGGAATCTCAACACCGGATATTCTCATATTTACCCTTGTTTTTGATTGTGTCGTCTGGTAGAACAAATAACCCGTCTAAGGCCCCGTCTAGTGACGATGAGGCATTTTTTACAACGACGGCGAATACTCGATTTGACCTTCATAGAGAGCTTTGGTATTTTACCTTAAAGTTAATCCAATATCAAAGGGTAAATTGCCGATTTTATCCCCGATAAACGATGCGGCCCTTATTACCGTCGGGTGATAAAACCAGAGAAACGGAATCGCCGGCTAAGCAGCGGATGTGGTTAAGCTTTAAGCGGCCGGCCAGATAACAGATAATGAGCCGGTCATCTTCAAGTTTGACCCGGAAAAACTGGTCGGGTAAAACTTCGGTAACGAGACCTTTAACTGTGACTTGATCTTTCATTTAGATTTAATTAATAATCTTGAGAACAAATTAATTGGTGATTTTTTAAATCCCAAATTTCAGTGACATTGATTAGAACTGCACCTTTGTGGGGTAAACCAGCATTAACGGGATCAGTGTCAACTCTTTTTTTCCAGTCACCTGAAGCTATGTATTGGGCATTACCTTTAAGTTGATAAGCATATTTGCCGTCCTCATCCCAGAAAGATAAAGACACTTGGCTATTTTCCAAAAGATTTTTATAAGTTTTGTTAAAAAAATTGTCAGTAATTAATATTTGGTTGGGACCAACCACTCTTCGACAAGTGACAGCAATAATATTGGGACGCATTAACTTATCGCAGGTGCCAAAGGCAATGATGGATGATTCGAAAAGATTTTTAACCTCAGTGGGAATTTGAAGCATATTATTTAAGGGAATCAATAGCTAAACAAATATCTTTAAAAATTGGTTCGATGGGGCGGTTACCGTCAACGTCACAAAAAAGTTTTTTAGTGGTGAAATATTCTTTAATGGGACCGATGGTTTCATCGTAAGTAAGTTGGCGCTGTTTGATAGTTTCCGGAGTATTATCAATCCGATCGCTTTCCTGAAAAGTTTCACCTAATTTTTGGCGACGGGTTTGAATTTCCTCAAAAGAAACAGTCAGATGGATTAAAAGAGAGAAAGGTTGCTGTTGTTTTTTGAGGAAAAACTCGACAATTTTACCCTGATTCAATACCCGGGGAAAGCCATCAATAATAAAATTTTGAAAATTTAAAGGTTTAATTCTACTAACTAACATATCAAAAGTTAGGTCGTCGGGAACCCAAACGCCTTTCTCGACGTAAGATTTAGCCTCAAGACCGTAGCCGGAATTAGCGGCCATCTCATCGCGAAAAACTTGCCCCATGGAAATATGGGTCAAAGAATATTTGTCGGCAATTAATTTGGCCTGGGTGGATTTGCCGCAACCGCTGGGGCCAATAATAAAAAGATTTAAAGGGGTCATTAATAAGAGAGCTTTTCGTAATGGTACATTTGAACCACGTTTTCGATTTTGCGGGTCAATTCAAGAATAACTGAAACCACAATCAAAACTGAAGTGCCGCCAATAGAAAGGGTGGATATACCAGTCATTCGCTCTAATAGAGACGGGATAACGGCTATTAAGCCCAAAAATACAGCCCCGATTAATACTACCCGATTGAGTAAAAATTCGAGACGTTTTTCAGTGGCAATTCCCGGACGAATACCCGGGATAAAACCACCGGATTTCCGAAGTTCGTCGGCGACATCCTTAGGACGGAAAACAACCGAAGCGTAAAAATAGGTAAAGGCGATAACTAAAATAAAATAAAATATGATATGGGTGAGACTGGTTTGAGAAAACACCCGGCTGACATTTAGGGCAATTCCTGATAAAACCTGATTTGAGCTTCGAGACAGGGCCTGGCCCAAAAGGGAGGGAATGGAGGCAAGCGATACGGCAAAAATTATCGGCATGACTCCGGCGACATTAACCTTTAGGGGAAGATAAGTAGTTTGGGCTCGACGGGCGTAGTTTATCGGTACCCGAAGCACGGCTTCTTCAACCATGACCACGGAAATAATAATGCCAAAAGCGATGGCGGCAAAAAGAAGAATGTTAAAAAGATTTTCCGGATTACTAAAATCAGAAAGGGTCAGAGTCTGGAATAGGCTAACCGGAAGACGGGCAATAATACCGGCAAAAATAATAACCGAAATACCGTTGCCGATACCATAATCGTTGATCAGTTCACCCAGGAAAATCATGAGCATAGTGCCGGTGACCATGCTGGTGACCAAAGCTACCATAGTTAAAGGATTTAAGCTTCCAATAATTTGTTGGGAGTGGAGAATTCCGTACATGGCCAAAGCCTGAAAGACAGATAGAGGAATGGTTAGAATCCGGGTATATTGATTTAATTTAGCCCGGCCATACTCCCCTTCTTTTTGAAGGGCCTTTAGCTCGGGAATAACAAATCCCAGCATCTGAAGCATAATGGAGGCGTTGATATAAGGATTTAAACCCAGGGCGGCAATAGAAAAATTAGCTAAAGTTCCACCGGAAAAAATATCTAAAAGAGAAAGGAGTTGATTTTGAGCAAAAAAACTTTTTAAAAGTGCCAGATTGACTCCGGGGACCGGAATGTGGGCCAGAAAACGAAAAAACACTAATATCCCCAGTGTTATTAAAATCTTTTTTTTAAGAACGGGGGTACGGAGTCCTTCAAGATAGAGGGATAAGCCACGGGTCAGACGATTCATTTATTATTCTATCTTACCACCGGCGGCATTAACTTTCTTGGTGGCAGACTCCGTCATTTTTATATTTTGAAAAGTGAGCTTTTTCTGTAGAGTTCCGGTGGATAATATTTTGACACCTAATTTATACATTCGGGCATCAAGGCTAGGAAACTTTTCAAAAATATTTTTGAGGGTGACAGTGTCACCTGACTTATAGACTTTTTCAATTTGGGCCAGAGTGATGGTTTGAAACTTTTTTAAGGCATTAGTTCGATGTTTACCGCGAAGGAAAGGAAGACGCTTTATCCAGGACTTCTTTATTTTGGTACCATCAAAAGTTAATTTGGTGCTTCCCCGAACTTTGTCACCTTTGGCTCCCCGACCGGTAGTGTGACCACCGACTCCGGAACCAATACCCCGACCACGTCGCTTAGCAGACTTGGAGATTATTGGTTTGAGGTGACTTAAAATATTCATGTGATTATTTAATGTTTTAATGATTTAATGATTTTAGAGCCCTAAAAGTTGCCCAAACATTAACCGATTTATTTCTGGAACCAATAATTTTACTGACGAGGTCTTTAATCCCGGCCAATTCAACCACAGATCTAACCGGACCACCGGCAATTAAACCGCTTCCTTTTTTACCGGGGCGAAGTAAGATAATGGCACCTTTAAATTTAATTTTAAGAGAAGAGCCGATGGTTCCGTCAACAATAGGGACAGTAAACATTGATTTTTGGGCTCGTTTGATAGCTTTTTGGATAGCGTCGGCGACACTTTTGGCCCGGCCGTGACCAACGCCAACCCGGGATTTCTTGTCACCGGAAACTACCAGGGCAGTGAAGGCGATTTGGTTGCCGCCTTTGGTTTTTTTGGAAACCCGTTTGATTTCAACAACTTTTTCAGTAAACTCAGAAACCGGTTTCTGAAATCTTTCAAAGGCACCTCTTTTATTATTTTGATTGTTGTCCATATTCTAAAAATCTAAACCTCCGGTGCGGGCGGCATCGGCGAGAGCCTTGACCCGACCGTGATAACGATAAAGACCGCGATCGAAACGGATTTTAGTTATTTTCTTTTTTAAGGCTAGAGCCGCTATGGCAGTACCAACAGCTTCGGCTTGTTTTAACTTTGTCATTTTGGCAAGTTTTAGGGTTTTGGAAGAAGTGGAAACGAGAGTTTTGCCGTGTTTGTCGTCAATTATCTGAACCCAAATATGACAATTACTGCGATAGACCGAAAGCCTGGGAACGCCGAGATTGAGTTTAATTTTGCTTCTAACCCGGGCTAGACGACGAAGTTTTTGATTATGAACAATAGTCATTTTATTTAAGCTTTGGCGGTTTTGCCGGCCTTTAATTTAATAAATTCGTTTAGATAGCGAATACCTTTACCTTTGTAAGGTTCAGGTGGTTTAATTTTTCGGATATTGCTGCCTACTTGACCGACAACAGTTCGGTCGGGACCAGTAACAGTAACCTTGGTATCTTCGATAACCTGAATAGTAATCCCTTTGGGGGCAGTGATAAATACCGGATGAATAAAACCGGCCGATACACTCAATTTATCGCCAGTAACCGATGCTTTGTAGCCGGTACCCCGAATCTCTAAATTTTTAACCCAAGGAGTAACGACACCAGTCACCATATTGTTTAAATGAGCCCGAGTAGAACCGTGACAGGATTTGGTGATCTTGTCATTGGTTTCACGGGAAACAATTATTTTTTTATCCTTGATGTCAACGTTAATTTTTAGCGGCAAATTTAGGAATAATTCACCTTTGGGACCAGTAATTTTGACAATACGATTGTCAACCGTAACGGTAACACTGTCGGGAATAGTTATAGTTTTGTTACCAATTCGAGACATATAATTTAATTTTTAATTTAAAATTTGAAATTTTTAATCAATTTTAAAATTTAAATTTAATAAATTGAATTTGAATAAAAATTATAAAATAAAAATTTTAAATTGATTTATTTCCTAATAAATCTCAGCGATGAGTTCGCCACCGAGTTTCTTGACAGCAGCTTCTTTTTGGGAAAGAAGACCACTGGATGTTGAAACAATAATTAAGGACTTTGGAGTTTTTCCCCAAGGAAGAGAGGAGTGTTTACTGTAGAGACGACGACCGGGCTTGGACATAATATCGACACTTTGGATCTGGGGAGAAGTAATGGTAAAACTTCTCTTGTCGGTAGTAACAGAAAAATCCTTGATAAAACCATGGGACCGAAGGATTGTCAGGATGTTTTGAGAATTTGAAGAAAAAGGGGCAGAAATAATTTTTTTGCCGCTTAGCGAGGCGTTTTTGATTCGAATGAAAAGATCGCAGGAAAGTGAGTTGATCATATTAAAAACTGGCTTTTCTAACACCGGGTAACATGCCGGTATCAGCTAATTTTCTAAAACAAAGTCGACAAAGGCCAAAGAGACGAATATAGGCCCGACCGCGACCACAGATGTGACAACGATTGTGGTAGCGAGTTTTATAAGGAAGCTTTTTTAGTTCCCTAATTTTTTTGGTTAGTCTGGCCATATTTTATTTTTGAAAAGGAAAACCCAAGGTGGATAATAACATTTTTGAATCAGCAATTGAAGCAGCGGTGATGTTGAGAGTAATTTCAAGACTACGGATTTTACTAACATTATTTAAATTAACTTCAGGAAAATATGTCTGATCGCGAATGGTAAGAGAGTAATTACCGTTTTGGTCGAATTGAGTGTTACCCATCCCCTTAAAATCACGAAGCTGGGGTAAAACTAAATTAAAAAGTTTTTCAACAAAGTGGTACATCCTGATTCCGCGGAGGGTGACTTTTAGGGCCAGCGGGTCATTTTGACGGAGTTTAAAAGTAGAAATTGATTTTTTGGACCGGGTAACGGCCGGCTTTTGGCCGGCAATAGCCGTCAGTTCTTTTTCAGCGGCTAAAAGTGCTTCGGCTGATTCCCTTGCTTCGGCTACCCGATAATTGAGAACGACTTTATTTAGACGAGGTAAAAAGAAAAAGTTTTTGGAGCCAAAATTTTTGACTAGTAATTTATTGATTTCGGGAGGGGTGTAGATCATATTATTTTTTGTTTTGAGTTAATGGAGTTTTGCATTTTCGGCAAATTCTTAATTTGTGGCCAGCTTTATCGATAGTGTAGGCAACCCGAACCGGTTTTTGACAACCTGGGCAAAGAAGAATAACTTTAGATGAGAGAAGTGACCTCTCCTTTTCAATAATCCCACCCTTTTGGTCTTTACTTGACTTGAGATGTTTTTTAAAAAGATTGAGTCCCTTAACAACGACTTTTCCGGTTTTAGGAAAACTTTTAATAACTTCCCCGGTTCTACCTTTGTCTTTACCAATAAGAATTTTAACGTGATCTCCAGTTAAGATTTTCATTTTAATATACCTCCTTGGCCATAGAGGCAATTTTTGTAAAACCTGCATCTTTTATTTCTCGGGCAATAGGGCCAAATATACGAGTACCCCGAGGATTATTTTGAGTGTCGATGATGACTCCGGCATTGTCGCTGAAACGGATATAAGAGCCATCGGCTCGCCCCATTTCTTTTTTGGTCCGGACGATAACGACTCTGACTTTTTCTTTTTTCTTGACTAAAGCATTGGGGATAGCCTCTTTGACCACTCCCAAAACAATGTCGCCGATACCGGCCTGTTTATGCTTGGAGCCGACATAAATATGCATTATTTGGAGAGCCCGAGCGCCGCAATTATCAGCCGGATGAATAATGGTTCGAAGCTGTAACATAATTTAGATAAAAAGATAAGAAGATAAGAAGATAAGTAGTGAAGAAAAAATATTAGTCATTATTTAATTATTTCAATAGTAGTAAATCTTTTGGTTTTGCTCAAAGGCCTAACTTCGCGGATTCTAACCAAATCGCCAACCTTGGCTCCAAGATTATTCTCAGCATAAAGCTTTTTGTGGCGCTTGACGATTTTTTGATAAAAAGAGTGGCGAAATTTATAGTCAAGAGAAACTACGATAGTATTGGTCATTTTGTCAGAGGTAACAGTGCCGGTAAATATTTTGCCGGTAATTTTATTTAGTTTTGACATCTTGGTGATTTTTAATAAGAGAAGAAAGCAAACTTATTTCGAAACGGAGTTTTTTAAAAACAGAAGTGTCTTTAAGACTACCTAAAAATTGTTTAGCCTTGGCCTCAAAAAGAGCTTTCTTTTTCTCGGTCAGAAGCTTGATTGCTTCCGGAACTGATTTTTGGTTCATGGCTATTTTATCAGATTTTTTCATATTTTAGAAACAATTTTAGTAACTATGGGTAATTTGGCACCGGCCAGTTTGAGGGCAAGATGAGCTTCCTTTTCGGGAACACCGGTAATTTCAAATAAGATTCGACCCGGGCGAACAACGGCCACATAACCTTTGACATCACCTTTGCCAGCACCCATAGTTCCTCCACCTGCTTTCTCGGTTACGGGTTTATCGGGAAAAATCCGAACCCACATCCGACCATTTCTTTTGGTGGCGTGGGCGATGGTGCGCCTAGCTGCTTCAATTTGATTGCTGGTAATCCAACCGCAAGCCATAGCCTTGAGACCATAGTCACCAAAGTTGACGAGAGAGCCGGCCGAAAGACCACGCATTCTCCCCCGGAAAGCTTTTCGATATTTAGTCCGTCCTGGTTGCAACATATATATAAATTAAAAACCTAAATTCTAAAATCTAAAAAAATAAAATAAGAAATATTCATTGATTTTTTTCCTTAGGCAAGGCAAAGATAAACTTTTATGCCGATGTAGCCGGAACGGGTAAGACAGGGTTGTTCAAAATAGTCAATGTGAGAACGGATGGTACTCAAAGGAACAGTGCCTTGAGAGAATTTTTCCCGACGGCTAATTTCAGCACCATTAATCCGACCGGAAAGTACAATTTTAATTCCCTTGGCACCGGCACCCATGGATTTTTCCATGGCTCCTAAAATTACCCGACGATAAGGCATCCGTTTTTGGAGCTGATAGGATATTTTTTCGGCAATGAGTTTGGCTGAAAAATCGACGTTTCTAAATTCTTCCACCTGAATATCAATGTTTATTTTGGCTGAAGAGCGGGTTAATAATTTTTGAATGTCATTTTTAAGGATTTCCAGCTCTTTACCACCACGGCCGATAACTAAACCGGGTCGAGAGACAATTAAAATTATTTTTATTTTTTTGGCTGAACGTTCGATTTTTGTGGCAACAATGCCGGCACTGGATAGCTTTTTTTGAACAAAATCACGGATACGTTTGTCTTCTAAAAGTAGAATGGGATACTTAAACTTGTTGGCAAACCAAGAAGATTGCCAGTCGGGGGCGGTAAGAGAAGTTTTTAATCTGAAAGATAATGGATTGACTTTTTG
>CAZSLG010000005.1:15725-19095 GCA_964607745.1 uncultured Gammaproteobacteria bacterium
ATACCACGAGCGAAGCGGGAACCGTGAGATTTGTCCATCCGTTTGGTTTTAGGACCTTCATTAACCATAAAAGAGACAAAAGAGAGGGTGTCGGGAAGGAGATGGTAGTTATTTTTGGCAGTAGCAATGGCAGTTTCCAGAGCTTTGGTTAAAATTCTTCCCGCTTTAGTATTGGTAAATTTAAGACGAGGTAAAACTTTTGACACCGGAACTTTTTTGATGGTATTAACCAAGAGACGAAGTTTCCGGGGGGAAATTTGAAGATTTTTGTCCATAAATTTGGACTCTTTAAATTCCGGTGGGGCAGCTATAATTTTGGGAAGAATCGGTTTTGAACTTGCCTTAGAAATTGCCATATGTTTTTAGGTTTTTTCGATAACCCGTTTCACCACCCGGCCATGACCTTTAAAGGTTCGGGTGGGAGAAAATTCACCCAAACGGTGACCGACCATGTCCTCGGTGATATAGACATTAATAAATTTACGACCATTATGGACACCAAAATTTCGACCGACAAATTCAGGAGTAATTTGACAGCGACGAGAATAAGTATTGACGGCGTCTTTGGTTTTAGCAATTTTTTCTAAAAGACGAGGGTCAATATAGGGACCTTTTTTGCTGGATCGGGACATATTATTTAATTTTTAATTTAAAATTTTTAATTTATAAATAAATATAATTTTAATAAAATATCTTTACTTCCTTCTTTTTATAATTTGTTTATTGGAATGTTTTTTGCGTTTACGGGTAATTTTACCCATGGCTACCTTACCCCAAGGAGTTTTGGGATTCATACCAATTGAAGACCGACCCTCGCCGCCGCCATGTGGATGGGAACGGGGATCCTGTGCCACACCGCGAACAGAGGGACGAATACCCCGATGGCGACTGTCCCCGGCTTTGGTCATTTTTTGATTGGAGTGATCAATATTACTGACTTGGCCAATAACAGCGGTGCATAAACTCGAAAAAATACGGATTTCACCTGAGGGTAATTTAACAATGGCTTTATCTTCCTCAACACTTTGTAAATAAGCGGCAGAGCCGGCACTTTTAATTAGTTGGGCTTGAGACCCAGGACGGTATTCCAAACAATGAAATGGAGTGCCAACGGGAATATTTTTTAGGGATAACTTATTGCCGTCTTTGATGGGCGCGGTGTCGGAATAAACAACTGTGTCGCCAAGTTTTAAAAGACTGGTGGCCAGAATATATTTTTTGGTGCCGTCAGTGTACGCCAATAGGGCAATTTTGGCGGTGCGGTTGGGATCGTATTCTATAGAAAGAACTTTGGCTTTGATATCTTTTTTAGCTCTTTGCCAGTCGATAAGCCTCAAGAAGCGTTTGTGTTCGCCGCCTCGATGGCGGGTAGAAACATGACCGGAGGCGTCACGACCACTTTGTTTCTTTTTGATGGAAAATAATTTATTTCTGGTCATTTTTTAGTGTTAAAAGATCAATCTTTTGATCTGCAGGAATGGTAATAACGGCTTTTTTGACATCAGCACGGGATGAGGACTTTCGAGTTTTCCAATTGGTTTTTATCTTGCCACCAATCCGATAGGTATTAACTTTGAGTGGTTTTATACCAAAATAATGAAAAAATTCGGAAGCAATATTTATTTTGGAAGCATCAAATTCGACCACAAAAGAATATTTTCCTTTACTCTGGGCACTAATTGCTTTCTCGGTAACAAGAGGTCGTTTGATAAACATAATTATTTTAGTTTGTTAATAGCTTTTTTTGAAAAGATTAAGAAATTTTGAGATGACAGATTATAGGGGTTTAAGGATGATAAAGAAAGTAGGGTAAATCCCGGTATATTTCTAAAAGCTCTTTTAATGGAAGGGAGGGTTTTGGTAGTTATAATACCAATTCGACGACTGCCAGCTAATAGTGAATTCTCTTTCCCGAGTTTGTCAATAAAATCCCAAGCGATTTTAGTTTTAGGGGTAATAGAGCTGAATTTTTCAATGGCCAACATGGACTTAGAGGCGGCAAACTTGGAAAGAACTGAATTTAGGGCCACAATTTTCATCCTTTGGGAAAGTTTGAGTTTAAAATTTTGATTCCCCCGAGGCCCATGGGCACTGCCCCCGCCGACAAATTGAGGAGCCTTGGCAGTACTGTGACGGGCTCGGCCGGTGCCTTTTTGAGCCCACATTTTTTGATTAGTACCGGCAATTTCGCCGCGATGTTTGGTTTTGGCGTGGGCGCTGCGACTACGGCTCTGAAGAACCCGAATAGCCTGAGAAACTAGTACTTCATTTATTTTGACATCAAAGACAGACTTGGGTAAATTTAAATCCCCGATTTTCTCTCCCGAAAGATTATAAAGATCAGTGGTCATATTATTTTTTGAGGGTAACCCAGGAATTAAATGCTCCGGGAACTGAACCGCTAACATAAATTAGGGAAGATTCTTTGTTGATAAAAAGAACTTTTAGACCAGAAATAGTCTTGGTGGCGTTACCATAATGTCCCGGCATTTTTTTACCTTTGATTACTTTACCTGGGGTTTGAGCACCAATTGAGCCGGGAGCCCGAACACGGTCGGATTGACCACCACTTACCGGCTGGCGATGAAAACCCCACCTTTTAATAACACCACTAAAACCACGGCCTTTGCTTTTGGCAGTGGCAGAAATGATATCTCCGGGCGAAAAAACGGAATCGATGGAAAGATCTGAGTTTATTTCGGGAAGAGTCTCGGAGACCGGCAAAAATTCCTGATGACTCTTGACACTAAAAGCAACCTGGACAGCCTGATATCCATCTTTGGCAACAGTTTTTATAGCCGTCACTTTGACTGGTTTAGCTAAAAGTGTGGTCACACCGATCCGTTTACCAGCAGAGTCGTAAACACTGGTCATAGCCTTCTTTTTGGCAATAAATCCTCTTAGCATAAGCTGTTTTACATTTTAACTTCGACTTCGACTCCGGAGGGCAAATCCAAATGTTGAAGACTGTCAACAGTACGCAGACTAGTCGAAGTTATGTCGATTAACCTCTTGTGAGTCAACACTTCGTAGTGCTCACGAGCGTTTTTATCGGTATGTGGACTAGTCAAAACAGTAATAAGTTTACGGCTGGTAGGAAGAGGAATGGGTCCTTGAACACTGGCACCGGCAGTGACGGCAGCTTCGACAATTTTAACAGCCGCCTCATCAATAAGGCGATGATCAAAGGATTTGAGGCGGATTCTAATGCGGGTGCCTTTGGACATATAAAAAAATTCTAAAGTCTAAATTCTAAAAAAATAAAATTCATTTTATAAATTATTTCCGCTAGAGGCGGATCAGCCTATGGCTGAAAAATTTTTAATCAAATTTAAATTTGGTAATTTAAAAACTTTCCCCCGCCGAAGCG
>CAZSLG010000006.1:0-7960 GCA_964607745.1 uncultured Gammaproteobacteria bacterium
TACCTGCGACGACGAACCGTCCTCGGGTGGTGGCGGAAGTGCCGCTGCTCCCGCCTGCAACGATACCGTTCCCAACTTTGTTCCTACCTCTTTGTCGGCATCTTCCGGCACTAATTCCGTTACTCTAAATTGGACCGAGCCGGCGGGTGATTTTACTTATTATTTAATTGCTTTTGGTAATACTCCCGGTGCTGATACTTACGGTAATCCTAATATTGGCGGTAAGGGAACCTACACCTACACTATCGGCTCTTTGTCTGCTGCTACTACCTATTATTTTAAAATCCGGGTTGGTAATGGCTGTGCCCCCGGTCCCTTTACCTCCATCGTTTCGACCACCCCAGGTGGTGTCGTTTATGAAACCCCGGTAGTTCCCACCGGTTTTCAGGCAGGGGTTTTGGGTACGGAAACGACTGAAAGTTCTTCCGTTTCAACTCCCGGAAAACCCTCTTTTATTCCCTACCTTCTCGCCTTTATTTTTGTTCTTTTGCTCGCCCTGTTTCTAATCAGACGTTTTCTTCTTTCTGGCAGATAACCACACCACTCCGGCTCCGGGTACTAATAAAATCGCCGATATTATCAAAAATATTTTTATAAATGAAACCGGTTTGTTGACAGTTTCTTCACTCTTGGGGGTATTTTCCCCCAATATCTGATCCCCCCCCAATTCTTCTGGTATGTTTTCAGTTGGTTTGACTTCCGTCGTCGAACCTAACACGTCAACACTATTTATCAGAGTTTCACTATTAATATTTACGTTTCCACTTACGTTTACACAACCATTTTTCGAATCCAGTGGGCAGGGATCCTGTCCATCCTTTTTACCGTCCCTGTCAGAATCGGGATTAAGGGGATCGGTACCGATTCTTTTTTCTTCCGTATCCGGTAATCCGTCATTATCATCATCCAAATCAGTGCTATCCCCAATTCCATCACCTTCATTGTCCTTATCTACCAAAACATTCCGTGTAAATGAAGTTAACTTATTTTTTTCAGTTTGATCTTCATACAGGGTAACCAAAAATGTTACCTCTCCGCTGATTTTTAGCGTATCAGTAAAATATATTCCGTCCTGCATATTTCTGACATTCATCATTTTCAATAAGTTACCGAATTGAAAGGCTAAACCTTCCGGTGTTTGGGAATAGGTGACTTTTACATAAAGTTCATAATCATTGGCGCCATCGGTATTATTAAAGACCACATAAAGTTTGTTTTTTCTGCCCACTATTGGCGGAGAATTATTAAACCTCAAATCCGTCAAAACTATTCCGTCAACCGCAACTACTTCCGTTCCCATACCAAGGAAAAATAACAAACACATCACCAGTAAACACCCCGATTTTATTATGATACAAGTCAATAATATCAAACCCTTCCAAAAAATAAATAAACTGCCTATAATTTAATTGTGAAACGTTTCTTATCACGGCTCTTTATCCCTCAAGAAAGTAATAATCATCGGGCACTGATTCTTCAACCTTCTTTTCTGGGCTTATTTATTGCTGTCTATCTTTTAAATCAATCCCTTCTTCAATCCCTAACCATCGCCCGTCCGGGAATTTTGGGTTACTCTTCCGAAATTACTGCTGACAAGGTTTGGACTCTGACCAATCAGGAACGGCAATCTCAAAATCTGCCGGCTCTCCAGTACAATTCCGTTTTGTCAGAATCGGCTACTGCCAAGGCCAAAAATATGTTCCAGCAAAATTATTGGGCTCATACCTCTCCCAAAGGCCTTAGTCCCTGGGATTTTTTTAGACAAGCCGGTTATCAATATTCGGTTGCCGGTGAAAACCTAGCCAAGGATTTTTACGATACTGAAAGCTTAATCAAGGCTTGGATGAATTCACCTACCCATCGGGCCAATATCATCAACGACAAATATCAGGAAATTGGTATTGGGGTAGTCAACGGAGTTCTAAATGGGATGAAAACCACCCTGGTCGTAGAACATTTCGGTACTCCCTTAGACGGTCGGGTTTTAGCCTCAACCCCGCCTTCTTCTACCGTCAACACTGTCCAAAATTTCGGCCCGGTCAGCTCAATTAAACCAATTAACCCGGCCCTAATTAGCAAAACTCTGGGGTTAATTATGTTTTTAATTATCATCGGAGTTCTGATTGTCGATTCCTATATCACTCTTAAAAACCGCACCAGTCGCTTAACCGGCTCATCGGCCGGTCATGTTGGCTTCTTGTTAATAATTTTGGCTCTGCTTATTTTTTCCCGCCAGGGGACTATTTTTTAATTTATGATGACCGTCTTTCGGGAAATCAAAAAACATCCCCAGAATTTTATAATCTTATTTATTTTATTTATCGGTATCAGTGTCCTTCTTTTTATTTTTCGTTTTGATTCCCATTCTCAAAGGCGGATTGTCTATTTCACCGCCGGATTATATTTGGCCTGGAGTCTCTATCATCACTATCGTCGCGGAGACCTCAGTCTGTCCATTTTTATTGAATATCTACTTTTGGCTCTCTTTGCCCTGATCGTTGTCGCTGCCACTCTTTAGACTTCTGTAAATGAATTATAATATTCGTCATGGTTGTTATTGGTTTTAATGATGATTTTGAAAAATAAATTTCCATATTTGCTGGTTGCGGTGGTGATATTTTTTCTTTTACCGTCGGGTAAATTCGAAACAGTTGATGGTTTATTGTATTTGAATACGGCCAAAAGTTTGGTATACCGGGGTGATTTTTCGATTGATGACAAAATGCCGGGGTTGGTGGTGGGGGTAGACGGAAAAAATTATTCTGCGGGAGGATTGGGTTGGACATTGGTGTTGGTTGTTCCTGTTTGGATAAATAAGACTATTGGAGGCGACGTAAAAAACATCGAGTTGTTGGCTGGTTTTGCCAACCCCGTATTGTCATTATGTTTGTTAGTAGTTTTAATAAATTTGTATACCCTGGTGTCAAAAAATAAAAATGTTGGTTGGTTGTTGGCTATGTTGACGCTGTTTTGTACTAATCTTTTGATCTTGTCAAAACACTCATTTGCCCACCTGCTGTCGATTTTGACAATCACCTCTTCATTTTATTTTGGGTTAAAGTATGTTTTATCAAAAATAAATAAATATTTAGTTTGGTCGGGGATATTTTATGGCCTGTTTATTTTGAGTTACAACTATTCTTTTGCCATTTCCAGTATAGGGATATTTTTATTTTTGCTAATGGGTAAAATTTTTGATTTAAAGATGTTTTTGAAATGGTTGGTGTGGGTTCTTCCCTTTGGGTTAATACTGTGTTTTTATAATTATTTAAGATTTGGCAACATACTGGAAAATGGCTACAGTTTTTTAGTTGATAGTAAACTTACTATAAAAGCCAATGCGATTGATGGATTGTGGGGTTTGTTGTTAAGTTCCGGTAAAAGTATTTGGGTATATAGTCCGATATTGGTTTATAGCCTGTATTTGGCTATAAAATATTTTAAAAGAAAATGGGTGAATCGATTGTTTTTAATACTATTGGCAGTCAATGTTTTGTTTTACAGTAGTTTGATTTTTTGGAGTGGCGAGCTAAGTTATGGCCCACGTTATTTGTCAATTATTATTCCTTTTGGTGGTCTGGTGTTGGCTTCACATTGGCGGGAAATTAATAAAATAGTATTAACCATGTTGGTATTTTTGGGATTGTGGGTGCAGTGGGTGGGAGTTTCGATACCCTATACTCGACAATATGATTGGTATGATATGGAATTTATGTGTGTGGGAAGTAATGGGTTAACTCGAAAAGGGGAGTTAGACTATTGGAACATCGGCGAGTTTGTGCCGCGATTTTCCCCGCCCTATCGATTAAAAAGGAAGGTGGTGGAAGTGTGGATTAATTATTTGAACAATAAAAGTGGTGATTTACCCGATTTTTGGTGGGTGAGCAAAAATAATTCGTCTCTTCTGCCACTCTTTAATTTTCTTCGGATCTCCTGACAGTAACACCTCTGGTACTTTTTCTCCATTGTATTCAGCCGGTCGGGTGTATTGGGGATATTCAACTAGATTATCTTTGGAAAAACTTTCCTCGCAACTCGACTTATCTTTCCCCAGCACCCCCGGCAACAGTCTAGTAACGCTATCAATTATTACCATGGCGGGTAGCTCCCCGCCGGTTAAGACATAATCGCCAATTGAAATTTCCTCGTCCACCAACTTACTGATTCTTTCGTCAAAACCCTCATATCGTCCGCAAATGATTATTATATTTTTTTCTTTTGATAAACGATAGGCATCTTTTTGGGTAAATCCCTTTCCTTTGGCGCTTGTCAGAATAATTCTAGGTTTTAAGTCGCCCTTTTCAAGGGAGATGTCCCGATAGGGACAGAGGGTTTTAATCGCTTTGTCGACAACGTCGACGCGAATCAACATTCCCACTCCTCCCCCGTACGGTTTATCATCTACCGCCCCGTAATTATTCCAGGCCCACTTTCTCATTTGATGCAATTCTATTTTTATCTTTTTATTTTTTATCGCCCGCCCGATAATGCCACCTCCAAAAGGGGATTCAAACATTTCCGGATCTAGGGTAATAATGTCAAATTGCATATATTATTTTATACTATCTAAATATTATTTTTCTTTTTCTCTTCAAAAAACCACTTCCATCCCATTTTTTTTACATACTCACGGGCTAAAAATATGTTATCAAATTGGCCACAACAAACTAATGCTCTGGCGAATATCCCACTAGATATAGCCGCATCGACTACTTTAATACCTGCGCAGAATTTACAGCTTTTCGGATCGATACCGTCTGTGTTAACTACCCTAACACCAGGTAACTCTGACAAAGCAACTAAATTTGCTGTTTGAAGTGCCATCTGTTCTAATTTCCTTTCGTAAATCCTCGGAGATGTTGGTCGACTTTTTACTGCTGCCATACAAACCAACGGATGTCGGTCAATAATTATAGGTGTTATCGGGTAATTAGCTGCTTCTAGGCAAGCCAAACTTAATAGTTTGGCTGTATCATCATCTGGATATACCATTCCATCAAAAATAGGTAATCGATCTGCCAAAACAATCGGTACATTATTTTCTTCACTCTGCCAATAATCAAGTAAATCGGCAGCAAAAAGTAATTGTCTGGCACCAGGATCAATTTGCACTTTACCTTCTCCTATACTTTTTATCAATGCACTGACAGGAGAATCATTTCGGGGAAACTTTACCTGTTTCATTTTTATTCCAATACTTTCACAGAAACTCTTTAAAGCATCAATAACCGTCGTTTTTCCAACTCCGTTTAATCCCAAAATCGCCATTATTTCGCCTGGTTTTTGTTTCAACGCTTCTGACCTTCGCGCCAAGTCTGGCAATGAAATAGCGGTAAAATTTCCTTCAGTAACTGGAACAATTTTACTAACTAGATCAATTGAAACTTCTATCTCTGGACGGATACAACAAGGCATGCTTTTTAGGAGAAAACCAGGAGCTTCTCTATATCCAAATTCTTGGTACAACCAACCCCTCTGTGCCCAAACCATCGAGTCGGCAACTGCCACTTTCACGTCATGGTTAACCGCTGTTGCCGCCTTTACAAAAGAATCTTCAATCCATTGTCTTTGATAAAAATCTCCCATTTCCCCTGACGGTTTAACATCCATTGAAGCCATAAGTAGGCTTGCTTCATGACGTAAATTGACATACTGATTTACCAGTCGATTGTTTACTCTTAAAATATGTTCTGCAAAAATTTCCCTTGATGTAGACATACACTTATATAGTATTGTACTATAAGTATATATAAATATACGGACTGTCCCATCTTATTTTCTTGTGTTAATATAAATCTATGTCTCAAAAGGACGAAACCAGGCAAACCGCCGTTATCGTTATTCCCACCTACAACGAAGCCGGAACTATCGGTCTCATGCTTGAGTACCTCTGCACCAAAACTTTCCCGATACTTTTAAAAAAGTGGGATATAAAAATTTTAGTGGTGGATGGTTCTTCACCTGACGGCACCGGCAAAATTGTTGAAAATACAGCCAAAAAATATCCTAATATCTATCTTTATAAAGAAACCTCCAAGGATGGTATCGGTGCCGCCTATCTTAAGGGTTTCAAATATGCCATGGAGGAGCTAAAAGCTGATTTTGTTTTCGAATTCGATGGTGACTTTCAGCATCCGCCTGAATGTATTCCGGTTATGCTTGCGGCCATGGATGATGGCTACGATTACGTCATTGGATCCCGCAAAATTAAAGGTGGGAGTAATCCTCGGGGTTGGGGTTTCAAGCGGGTATTTTTCTCCGAGGTGGGTGGTCTTTCGGCCCGCTTTATTTTGTTTTTTCCATTCAAAAACTTTTTTAAAGTTACTGATCCCACCACCGGTCTTAAGGTCACCCGGGTTAAAGGTTTTCTTGACCAACAAGATCTTAATTATTCCCATCTTCTGACCAAGAGTTTTGGTTACAAATTACAGCTTTTATTTGAGACCCTCAAAATGGGAGCCAAGTTTAAGGAAATCCCTCTCGAGTTTAAGGTTAGGGATGCCGGTGAATCAAAAATCGAACCCCAAACAGCCAAAGATATTTTAATTGTGGCTCTCAAACTTCGATGGTTTGACGACTTTACTCAAAAATTCCTCAAATTTGCAGTTGTGGGTGGTATCGGTTTTATCATCAACGTTCTTGGAGCCAAGATATTTAAAAATATCTTTATCCGTCCCGACTCTAATCTTAGTCTTTTAAACGGTTTATGTAATGCCGCCGCATCGGAACTGGCCATTATTTCCAATTTTATTTGGAACAACCTCTGGACTTTTGCCAAAGAGAAAATCACCTCTGTCAATGTTTTGTTTTCCAAATTTCTGACTTTCAATTTATCCTCAATCGTCACCGGTATCATTATTCCCTCCGTCTGTATTGCCATCTTTACCTCGCTTTTTGGCGATTATCTTTTTCTTTATCAGGTTATCGCCATTTTTGGTTTGACTATTCCCCTTAATTGGTTTGTCTACAACAAGCTAATTTGGAAAAAAAAGAAATAGGAAGTTTTATTATTTTAATTAATAGTTATAAAATACATACACCCATGAAAGGAATCATTCTCGCCGGTGGCCGAGCCACCCGACTTCGACCCCTAACCAAAATTACCAGCAAGCAACTTTTGCCGGTTTACAACCAACCGATGATTTACTATCCTCTCCAAACTCTTCTTAAGGCAGGAATAAAAGAAATCCTAATCATTGTCGCTCCCGATTATGCCGGTCAATTTTTAAATCTTTTGGGATCAGGTCGTGAATTTGGCGCTGATTTCTCTTATGAAATTCAGGATCAACCTCGGGGTTTAGCCGAGGCCTTTATTATCGGCGAAAAATTTATTGATAACGACTCTGTCACCATGATTTTAGGCGATAATATTTTTCTAGGTCAGGATTTCTCTCAAAAAATTAAAGATTTTAAAAGTGGTGGCATGATTTTTGCCAAAAAGGTCCCGGACCCGCAGCGTTATGGGGTGGTCGAGTTTGGAAAAAACAATAAAGTTTTGAGTATCGAGGAAAAACCAGTTGCCCCCAAAAGCAACTATGCCATTGTCGGTCTTTACACTTTTGATAAAAGAATCTCTAAAATTTCCCGGGGTCTGCAACCCTCGGCCCGAGGTGAACTGGAAATTACTGACCTTCATAAGTATTACCTCAAGAAAGGGGAATTGAAAGTAAATATATTTAAAGGAATTTGGGAAGATGCCGGCACTTTTGAGTCCCTACTTCGGGTCAGCAACATTGTCGCCGAAAGAGAAAAAGCTAAGGGATTGACCGTAGCTCAAAAGTAGTATTAAATAAGTTATGACAAAAAATAATAATGACTGGAAATCTTATTGTGTTAAGCTGGAAGACTTTTTAAACCTTTATTTTGGTCAAAAAGCTCCGGCTCTGCCTGATAATATCAAAGAATTTATCGTTAAATACGGTCCCTATATCTCACTTGTTCTAATGGTTCTTTCTCTGCC
>CAZSLG010000006.1:8060-18437 GCA_964607745.1 uncultured Gammaproteobacteria bacterium
ATGGCTCTACCGGGACTTTTCAAGCGCCGACTCTCTGCTTGGCGCCTGATGTACTATTCCAGTTTAGTCAGTGCCCTTCAGGCTCTCCTAGCGGTCAACTTAGGTGGCCTAATTATCGGAGCTGCCCTCTCTTTTTATTGCCTCTTTCAAATCAGGTCGCTTTACAAATAGCCAATCTAATATCGGACTTTGTATCTTTTCACCAATTGTTGGCCACTTTTGAAGTCACATACAGCTGACACTAACTTTACTTAGTCTAATAAAGACTATCTTCGCAGGCGAGATGCTGTTGGAACACCACTTTCATATTTAATAACCAAATCTATATAGTCATCCGCTTTTTGCCTTACATTGTGTGCAATGACCTCTAATGGTTTTTCCACTGATGTGTTTTGGTCAAGTACATACTCTGTTGTTAATGGACACTGCCATCTTTTGTTTCTCGCTATTCGCGATTCGTCTTCATCACAATATATAGCCAGGGGAACGGTAACCTTATGCCGTGTTACAAAATAATGAATACCAGCCATTCCTTCTTCATCATTTGCCTTTCTCCATGTTGATATATTTCCGTCATTTTCCATCAAATTCAAACTTGCTTCAAAGATTTCTTCAACCGCCTTCCTTTTTTCTTCTGGAGGCATATCCTTTCGAAAACGAAACATAAAATGGCGACTTTCTTGATCTCTTCTGTAATCTCGGGTCACAATATATTTTAATATTTCACCTTGTATCTTTTCACCAGATCCTGACCGTTTTTCAGTTTAAAAGTAATCGTCAGTTTTAAATTGTTGATATTTCGGTAAGCGGTGCAGGCACCATGGGAACAAGTTCCTAAAAATATACTTCGGCTGGTATTTCCCTCTCTTGATTTGACGCTGCCATATACTCCCTGCTCATTGTCATTACCGTTAAATATCAACTCATAATTAATGCCATTAGTGCTGCTCACTCCCCGAAAACTTAAACCCAAATATTGTTTCCAGCCGGTAATTTTAGCCGTCACCGACGGTGTCCCGCCACTTCCGCCATTGTTTATTGGTACTGATTTCCAAACTCTCGGTTTAGCCGCTACTGCCGGAGAAACCAGAATCAAAAACATCACTGCTAAAATTAGTCCGGTTCTTTTAATCATTGTTAGTATTATACTAACTTAACTATGTCCAAAATCAAAATCGCATTTTTTGTTGCCGTCACCCTCATTTTAAGCGGTTGTACCCAAAAAACTGTAATCCCAACGGTCACTTCCATACCAACAACTCCTGTCCCGAAGTTGCTTACCTGGTCCGATCCGTCCGGTTTTACTTTTGAATATCCCGAAGGAATTACCATCAATAATCACCCCGAAGACACCAAAAACTACGCCAACCTCACCCTGTCCTCCGCCTCCTCGGAAATTATGCAAATTACCATGACTGACAATACTTTTAAAAGTCTCGACGCCTGGGTAGGCAAATCTTCGGCTATTGATACTACCCTTGGCGATAAAGCCGCCAAAAAAATAATTATTAACAACCAAACTACCCTGGCCTGCATTGACGGGGATGTCCTGGTCACAATTACCGGAAATGATATTTCTCAAGTTGCCGATTCTTGGATCTTTGTTTATCCTACTCCTACCATAGGAGTCACCAAGAAAGTTGTCGCCCCTGCTGTTTCCGACGACTCCGGCGATGTCCTGGAAGAATATTAAACTTTTTCAGTCCCACACACTCTGTTTCTACCTTGTTCTTTAGCCTTTTTTTCTGCCCAGTTTGCTGCTTTTAATAATTTGTCTAAAGTACTTGCATCAGTTTCACTATTTAGTGTAAATGTCGCTACTCCAATACTAAGGGTAAATCCCGGCATAAACCCATCTTCTGTCAGCGATCCCAGCAACAATTTTGGGTCGGCCTTTGCTATTGCTGCCTCCGCTTCAGCTCTGATCATTTCAGCCAGTAATAACGCTCCATCTCTATCAGTAGCCAACAGTACGAACACAAACTCCTCACCTCCATAGCGGCCAAGGATATCAAACCTCCGTCTTACGAATTGTTTAAGTAACTTAGTTATTGCTTTCAGACGCTTGTCACCTGTTGGATAATCAATCTTATCGTTTATTTCCTTAAACTTATCTATATCCATAAACAATATTGACAGTGAAGTTTTGGTCCGTCGGGAAATTTGTATAGCCTCTTTCAGGAATCTGAGTATTTTTCTTCGGTTGGGTAGGCCGGTTAAGGAGTCGGTTACTGACAGTTTTTCCAGTTTCCGGGAAAGTGCCTTCTCCCGGCTTATATCCCGCAGCGATTCAATCGAATACAATTTTCCGGTTTCGAAATCGCGGAAAAAATTAACGATGTGTCTTATCCAGATCTTTTTTTCGTCTTTTCGTATCGCCCTATACTCAAGTATTACCTGTGTTTCGTTCTCTCTGGCCTGAATTACTTCCTTTCCCACCCGAACCCTATCTTTAGCCATAATAATTTGGTGGTGTAACTTCGGATTCCCGGTCCACTCATCAGGAGTGTATCCCAAAAGCTCTTCTATCTTTGGATTAACAAATTCTGTTACCGGTTGCCCATCCGTGCCCTCGCTTTTAACTACTACTACATTAGGGAAATTCATTAAAATTTCTATATTTAATTTTCCACTTTTGACAATACTTGTTACATTTTCCACTGCCACCATCAACGCTTGTTCTTCCCCTATCCATCTTGCTTGAAAGCGGACATCTCTATCGCCTATCCTAAAGACCGGAGCCAATCCTCCGGATTCACCCCTGGCGCTTCGTAAAGTCCATTTTGCTAGAGCCAAAGTATTTATTTCCGGTCCAAGTAAGGCCGATACTTCCTGGCCGGGTATAATTCCAAAATCACATCCAAATCTTCCATTTCCGCCCAACACTTTTCCTTGTCTTGACACCAATGCTACTGGTCCCGGGAATTGTTCCATCAAAACTTTCTGTTGGCTGATATCATCGGCGGTTAATTCGGGTCGGCTCATATTAGTTTAAACAATCTGGGTATTATATCCTATAACTATACAATATTACACCCCTCAATCTCTTTTCAGGGCAAAAATTGTTAAGAGTATACCGAAAAATTCGAACGTATTTTTAAATAAAAAGAATTAAGATACAATATCATTATGACAGGCAAGTATTACTTCTTCATGGATGAAACTGGAGATCACGGACTTTCGTTTGTAGATCCAAACTTTCCTATATTTCTATTATGTAGAGTTCTTTTTGAAGAAAGTGAACTGATGAAACTCAAAGAAAAAGTTAAACAATTTAAAAACAGTTTTTTCAAGACCAACAGTACCATTCTCCATTCAAAAGAAATCCGAAAATGCGATGGGGACTTCCAGATTTTATTTGACATTAATATAAAGAAAAAATTTTACGAAGATTTGAACCAAATATTATCACAGTCAAATTTTACAATTATCGGATCTGGTGTTGATAAAGATAAACACATAAAAAAATATGGCAAAGGGGCCAAAGATCCATATAACTTATCTTTATCATTTGTAATTGAAAGGCTAGTATTTTGTCTTGATACAAAAGATGCCGATTGTTCAGTTGATATTAATATCGAAAGGAGAGGAAAAAAAGAGGACCAGCAATTACTTGATCAATACAACACAATTCTCGACAGGGGGACCTATTTTGTTCAACCAGAAAGAGTAAAAACAAAAATAAACAAATTCGAATTTATGTACAAAAGAGATAACATAATTGGTCTCCAAATAGCTGACCTTTGTGCCTACCCACTAGCCAGACACGTTTTATTTCCCAACGAACCTTATGTCACTTTTGATGTCATCAAGTCAAAAATATATTGCGATAAAAAAGGGAACACAGATGGCTATGGTTTAAAGATCTTTCCATAAAAGCAAAAAGTCCCTTGCGGGACCCTTTACCGACTGAGGACACCCCAATCCTGAATTAATAATATCACAAGACCTACAACAATACAATACATTTTGGTATTTCTAATTAAACTATCTCTTTTCGGATTTCAAAAAGACCTCCCACTTCTCTTCCATATTTATCGTAAATAAACACAAACATATCTTCAATATATCCACTAATTCTAGTCTCCGACAAACTGCCCCACATTACATGAGTTTGCCACCAGAAAGGAAATTCGATTATTGCATATTCAGGCCTTATTTTTTCCAAATCAGTAAAACCTAAATATAAACACCGATCAAAAAATAAATCACACACATCTCGCCTGGTTTCGTAAACTCTTTTGGAATACATATTTTTCAAATAAGTAAAATAATCCGGTTTAAATTTTTCATTAAGCCATTTTTTAAATGGTTTTTGGGTTTCTTCCATTCTTTTTAACATTAACTCATATTTATCCCAGGACATTTCTGTATTACCAACTCGCACTTTTGTATCTTCTATTTTAGACTGACATTTTTCGTGTTTTTCCATTTCCTTTGTTATCAGATCAGATGGTGATTTATTACCCAACGATTTATGTGGCCAATAATTCCAAAAATCCATAAATATCCCCACTATCTTGTTTAATTCATCGACTGATTTTTTATTTTGAAAACCTTTCATTGTTTTCATCACATAGTTATTAACCGAAACTTTTGGATCACCATCCTCATTTTCAACCATCTTTTTAACCATTGTCACCGTCAAACCTTTAGATTTCTTTTTACTAATCAATTCAGTTAGATTTTTTAATACTTCTTGTGGTGATTTTTTAACCATTTTATTTATGACATATTTTATCTCGTTCTTTACAATAGTCAAAAGTATTAATACCTATCGTGGCCTGCGCCACTGCAAAATCACACGATTTGCAAAAACTGTTACCCCGCAAGGATTCGAACCTCAATTTTTGCGTTCAGAGCGCAAAGTCCTACCATTAGACGACGGGGTATGGTCGCATAAATTGTCTTATTTTACCCCAAACCGTTATAATAGGCTATGCAAACCTTTGAAGAGATAGCCTCCGAGTTAAAATTAGATCCCAAACAGTCTCAAGCCGTCAAAAGCTATTTTGAGAATCTTATCGTCGAACTCCTAGAAAGCCTCAAAGTCGACAATTTAGAAAACTTTGACGATACTATCAATTCCGTTAAGTCAGGGTAATTCGCAATAATCGCAGTTAAAAAGTCTTTTAGCCTCGGCCAGATTCGTTTCTTCTCCGTGTCCCGGCAATACCTTGGTTTCGTCTGGTAACCTCAATAGGCCACAAATACTCCGAAACAACAGTTTTTTAGAAGAGTAGTGGTGGTCGGTTTCACCCCGTAGCCCGTCAGCAAACATAGTGTCACCGGTAAATAACAACTTTGACTTCGGAGCATAAAAACTGACTCCGCCCGGAGTATGCCCCGGACTTTTAATTACTCTAATTGTTTCATCGTCCAATTTAATAGTTTTGATTTCCGGGAGACTTTCGTCTCTCGACTTTATCTTGGGAATTTTTATATTTCTTTTAAGAAAATATCTGGCAGTTTCGCCGGCTCGGTCAACCAAAAAAGCATCCTCTTTACCCATGGCTATGGGAATTTTGTAAATAAGTTGCAAATCAATTATTCCCAATATATGGTCAAAATGACCATGGGTCAGTAATATCATCATCGGTTTTATCTGCAATTCGTTTATCACCTGGGCTATCTCTGTTCCCTCATCACCCGGATCGATTACTACACAGGTTTTGCTTTCTGACCACAGTAAGTAACAATTAGTTGCCAGCTCGCCCACCACCAACTTTCGGTAATTAAGCATGAGATATTCTATAATATAGAGTCAACTTTATGGCAAATTTACCCAACAAGCGTCTCTTTGTCGGTTCTATCCCCTTCAAATTTACTGAAGGGGAGCTCCTTACCCTCTTTGTTCCTTTTGGTCGGATCACGGCTTTGAGGATTATTCACAACCAGTGGGGAAAGAGTCGGGGTATGGGTTATGTCGAGTATGATTCTCTCGATTCGGCTATTGCCGCCAAGGGGAAAATGCACAATTTTATGTTGCAGGATCGAACCATTATTGTTGATTATGCTCAACCGGATCCCTATTTGACCCCCGAAGGCTTGGCTCGTCACCAGGAAGCTTTAACCCGCAAAGGTCACCATTTGGCCATTCCCGGCTCTCCCGTATTTCCCAAACGTCCCTTCATAAAAAAGATCAGTCTGGAGACCGAAAAAGAAGAGAATACCTTCAAACCCAAAAGCTATTGGCAGCATCAGCGTCAATCTGTTTTTGATTCCCGTTTCCATCACGCCAAAGTCGGTGCTAAATTCGCCGCCAGATCAAAGAAAAAATGAAATACATTATCACCTTTGCCGGCCCGGTTGGATCTTCCAAAACTCCAATTGCCAATTATCTAAGCTGTCAATTTAACTTACCGATTTTCAATAACGATACTGTTCGAACGGAAGTCGTTGAAGATTTGGGGGAATTCAACGAAGAGGAATTTCGGAAACGGGTTCTTTCCCGGGTTGAAAAATTATTTCAATCAGAAACCTCCTTTATTTTCGATGCCAGCATTGATCGGGAGTGGAAAAACTACTGCCAGAAAACTCAGGAATCAAAATTCAGGACTTTTATTATTAACCTTGATTTCTCCAAAGACTTATTGAAAAAAATCTATGCCGCCAAAGGTTATCAAGAATCTTTACCACGTCTCGACCAGTTGATGGTGGACCACCAAGAATTTCTTATCGAGTTTAATTCAATTGTTAATCTTCGTTTAACAGATATTGATTTTCCCGACAGGTTGGTTTTATCAGAAAATGCGTTAAAATCATGGTTAACAATTCAAAAAAATAATAATGGATTTTAAACAGATTCACGACAAAGCCTTAGATATTAGAGAAAAATATTTACAGTTAGAAAAAAAACGCGGTCATGAGTGGAGCAGATCTGAAATCGTGATGGGTTTTGTCGGTGATGTTGGAGATTTAGCCAAACTTTCCATGGCCAAAGACGGCATCCGGCCACTTGTTAATGTTGATGATAAATTTGCCCATGAATTGATTGATTGTTTTTGGTCAATTCTTGTTTTGGCTGATAAATACAACGTAGATTTGGAAAATGAATTTGTTGCCAAGATGGATGAATTAGAGAAAAACATCGATTTGGAATTGAGCAATAAATGATAAATGATAAATGGTTCAATGGAAAAATGCCCCTCGTGGGATTGTCTCCCATGGATGGAATTACCGATGAAGCTTTTCGGTTGACCCAATGTGAAATTGCCAAACCGGATATTATCTTTACTGAATTTGTCAGCGCTGAAGGTCTGGCTCATAATGCTGTCAAACTTTTTGACCACCTTCTGTTTAAGCCAGTAGAACGGCCTCTTATTGCCCAGCTTTTTGGCAAAGATCCTTCCTCTTTCTATTTTGCTGCCCTGGTTCTCTGCCATCTTGGTTTTAACGGTATCGACATTAATCTTGGTTGTCCGGCCAAAACAGTAACTCAACATGGTGGGGGAGCGGCTCTGATTGACAACCCTTCCCTTGTTTCTGAAATTGTAATGTCTGTCAAAAGGGCCATTGCTGATTTTCAAAACGATTCCAAAATTTTATTAAAACAAAAATTAAAGAAAAAATATTTAGAAATAATTAATAGAAATTTAAAGCATTCGGATTTATCCCCAAAAAATATCATTCCTACCCTATCTTTTAAAACCCGTCTCGGCATTGATCACAGTATCGTTGACACTTGGATTCCTCATCTCTGCTCTCTTAAACCCGACTTTATCACCCTTCATGGTCGGACTATAAAACAGGGTTTTTCCGGAGTCTCCAATTGGGATGAGATTGGTAAGGCTGCCAAGATTTGTCACGATTCTGGAGTCAAAATCCTTGGCAACGGTGATCTTCAATCACGTTCAATGGCTAATAACCATTGCCAAAAATACAATTGCGATGGTGCCCTTATTGGTCGGGCGGCTATGGGAAACCCTTGGGTATTTAACGATTCCACTCCCGATTTCAAGGCAAAATATACAGCTATGCAAATCCACGCCCGAAATTTTCTCCAGGTTTTTCCTTTCCGCCGCTTTGATCCGCTAAGAAGAATTTTCCTTCTCTATGTCTCCGGCCATCCCCGCGCCTCTGCTCTTCGTCAACATATTGTTGCCCTTTCCTCTTTTGACCAACTTTGTTCTCTTGAAGATGCTATCGTCAACTGCTAAAGTAGTTAACCATGCCAAATTCGACATCATCCACTCTTAATAGTATTGAATCCTTGATTCACAGTCATCAAACCCGTCTCGAATCTTTGAGTAAAGAACTCAAAACTCACAAACTGATGCTCGAATCCATTATGGAAGCCAATAAAGAATATCAGGAAATTGCCGATGCAGCCGCCAAAGCCGTTAAGCTCAAGTCTCAGGCCAAACAAAAAGTGCTAACCAATCCTGAAGCCAAATCCCAGATGGAAAAAATAAAGGACGAGCTCATAGAAGTCAAAGAGCTGAAGATAGCCCTCTCTGATTATTTGTCTCAATACGTTACCCTCTCCGGTAGCAACCAAATCGAATCACCCGATGGTTTTGTTTACGATATTATTTATAACGCCCATCTGACTAAGAAAAAGCAGGATTAAAAATTATGTCCCAAGCAGTAACTACCGCCAATTTTAAATCTGAAGTTCTCGATTTTAAGGGAAAGGTTTTAGTCGATTTTTGGGCTACTTGGTGTGGCCCCTGTCAGATGCTGGCTCCGATTATTGAGGATATTTCCACTGAGCTTGGTGACAAAGTCAAAGTAGTCAAGGTCGACGTTGATTCCGAGTCGACTCTTGCCTCTCAATACGGAGTTGTTTCTATTCCCACAGTTATCATTTTTGATAATGGGAAAAAAGTCAGTTCTCTGGTCGGTTTTCGTCAAAAACAGGAATATCTTCAAGCTTTGGGCTAAAATACAAGCGTGGATCTCTCTGCTATAGGAAATTATCTCCAATCTCTATCCTTACCTGCCTTTCGTCAGCGTCAAATTGTCAAAAACTATTTTTCCGGCCACTACTCCAACTTCTCCCAGATGACCGATCTGCCCCTGGCTCTTCGCACCGACCTTGATTCAAAATATTCCCTGTTTTCGGTCAAAGAAGAAAATATTCTTACTTCTACTGATTCCCAAAAGGCCCTATTAACTCTTGGCGATGGTCAAAAAATTGAGTCGGTATTAATGAACTATCACGATTGGCTGACTGTTTGTGTCAGCACTCAGGTCGGTTGTCCCCTGAAGTGCAAATTTTGTGCCACCGGTAAAATGGGTTTTAAAAGAAATTTGACTTCGGAGGAAATTGTCGATCAAATTCTATATTGGAAAAATGCCCTGTCGCCCCTGTCAAGGGGAGATGCCCCGAAGGGGCAGAGGGGTTTGAGAGTTGTCTTCATGGGTATGGGTGAACCATTTTTAAATTGGGACGACTTATTAAAATCTCTTAATATTATTAAAAACTATTTAAATATTGGGTCACGAAAGATCAGCGTTTCTACTGCCGGAATTGTAGATAAGATTTATGAATTTGCTGATTTAAACACTGAAATTAATCTGGCTATTTCTCTTCATTCAGCCGTCCAGTCAACTCGGGAATCACTGATGCCTATTGCTCAAAAATATTCTTTACCCCAACTCCTAGATTCGCTTCATTATTACACTAAGAAAACCCACCGCCAGCTCTTTTTGGAATACGCCCTGATTGCCGACATTAATGATACCCAAAAAGAAATTGATGCTTTAATTAAATTGCTCCGTTCTGACAAACTATTTTTCCTAAATCTCATTCCCTTAAATCCGGTTAAAGACGGCCTTACCCCTTCCGTTAAACTGTCTGTAATTGAAAAACAACTGACCACTGCCGGCATTAACTATTCTCTTCGCCACTCTCTTAGTCGGTCGATATCTTCCGCCTGCGGGCAATTAGCCACATCTTCCTGATAGAATAAGCCATGTTAATTGACGAAACCAGAATTACTATTAAGGCCGGTAACGGTGGTGATGGTATTGCCCACCTCTACCATGATGCCCAGCGACCTAAGGGTGGTCCTGACGGGGGTAAGGGCGGCGATGGTGGTTCGGTTTACTTTAAAGCCGTTTCTGATATCGGTCGTTTATCCCAATTCCGCTTTAAAAGAATCTTTGAAGCCGAAAATGGTGCTACCGGTGGCGTTAACCAAAAATCGGGTAAAAACGGAAAGGATTTAATTATTGAAATACCCATCGGTACGGTTGTCAATTACGACAACGGTACCAGTGTCGAAGTTACCACGGTTAGTCAAACCTATTTAGCCGCCGAAGGTGGTAAGGGCGGTTGGGGAAATTATCATTTTAGGAGTGCCACCAACCAAACCCCCACCGAATTTAAAGTCGGTTTTAAGACTGTCACTCGAAATATTTTTCTGCAAC